>CALHKJ010000032.1 GCA_938033975.1 uncultured Saprospiraceae bacterium
GGATTGAATTCGATTTGAATTTTCACATCCTTTGCAATGGTAAACATGGTGCCTCCAAATTCATTAACCAAAATCTTTTGTGCTTCCATCATATTGTCAATGTAAGCATGATTTCCATTTCCTTTATTTGCCAGTACTTGCATTTGGTGGTCTTTGTAATTACCAGTTCCAAATCCTAGAACGGATAAGAAGATATTTGATTTTCTTTTCTCTTCAATTAGATTCTCTAAGTCTTTCGGAGAATTGACCCCAACATTAAAATCTCCATCAGTTGCAAGGATAACTCTGTTGTTTCCACCTTTAATAAAGTTTTGCTTAGCAATTTGGTAGGCTGTTTTTATTCCTTGAGCACCTGCGGTCGACCCACCAGCATAAAGATTATCATGTGCTGCTATTATTTTTTGCTTTTCTGAAAGTGGTGTTGATTGTAAAGGCACTCCAGCATGCCCGGCATAGGTAACTATAGCAACTCTATCTTGTGGTCTCAATTGATTCAGCAACAGTTTTAGTGCTGACTTGACCAAGGGTAATTTGTTTGCTGAGTTCATGCTTCCTGATACATCCAATAGAAAGACCAAATTGGAAAGCGGTAATTCATCTGTGTCAATTTTTTTGCCTTGAATTCCGATATGCATTAATTGGTGCTTATTATTCCAAGGACATTCTGAAAGGGTGCTGTGCATTGCAATTGGATCTTTCGAATCAGGAGCATCGTATTCATAGTTGAAGTAGTTAATCATTTCCTCAATTCTAACTGCATCAATCGGAGGAAGGCTTCCATTCAGTAACATTCTTCTTACATTGCTATAGGATGCTCTGTCAACGTCAAGTGAAAAAGTGGACAGTGCTTCTTGTAAAGTTGACTTAAAAGTGTTTTCAGATATTTCTTGATACGATTCTGTATTTTGTTCGATTTGTAGCTTTACTCTATATTGTTCATATGCGTTTGCAGTGTATGCTGTTTTTTCTTTTCGAGAAGTCCCTATTTTGTCATGTGACAATATCATTTCTTCTTCTACAATTTCAAATGAAGGTGGCGGTGGTGGTGCTTGACTCTTTGGAGCTGTAAGATCTCCTTGATTTTTTACTCTCCTATCAATCGTTGTTGTGTTGTCTTTAGTTTTACCTTGAGGTGTTTGATGGACTGCAGAATTTTCATTTTTTGATTCAGTTGGCAATTGTTGAGCATTATCCTTATTTAAGCTACAGGATTCCAACAAAGGCATAAGAAGAATCGTTAAGCTGATGAAGAGAAATTTTTGTGCTTTCATAGTTGTTATATTTTTTGATACACTGATAGGATGCAATTTTTGGAAGGATTGCACACAAGTGATAGAAAAAAATTAATTTTAATTTATAAATGAGTTCCTCGATTACAAAAATGCAGGCCTTAGCGGACCAGGATTTGCTTTCTCAAGCGATTGCTGAAAGCGAACCTCTAGCTGCATCCGAGCTCTTTTCCAGATATATAGAATTGGTATACGGTGTCTGTCTTAAGTATATGGGCAACAAGGTGGATGCTGAAGATGAACTCATGCACGTCTATGAGTTGTTTGTCAAAAAGATAAAGCAGCATGATGTCGACAATGTTAAATCTTGGCTATTTGTGCTCACCAAGAACCATTGTTTGGGCATCTTGCGAAAGAAAAAGAGGAATACTGAAAAATTTGATCAGTTTGCAGTTATGTATTCTGAGGAAAATTATCATCCTATCATTGGAGATGAGAAAGAAGAGGAGTTAAAAAGGCTAGATGAGTGCATAGAAAAGCTCAATGAAATACAGGCGCAATGTATCAAGGCCTTTTATTTTGACAAACAGAGCTATGAGGAAATTTCTTCTCTTTTGGGAATAACATGGAATAAGATTCGATCAAATATTCAAAATGGAAGAAGGAATCTTAAAAACTGTATGGGTAAATGATGGATCAAGAAAAATATAAAAAGCTTTTACTGGAAAAGTTCTTCCAAAAGAACTTAAGTAGAGATGAACGTCATGAGCTAGAGAGGTTTGCTTTAGATGATCCATTTTTATTCGAAGCACTTGAAGGATTTACGGAAGTGAAAGGATCACATGCTTCAGACATAGAAAGATTGAAATCTAAACCTTTTGTAGCTAAGAAGAATAAGAAACGATCCTTTATCCCATATGGAATCGCTGCTTCTTTATTGCTTCTCGTAAGCGTATCAGTTTGGACCTTGGGAACAAAATCAAATATGGCATCAGAGAAAACATTTGCAGAAGCGAAAAAAGAACAAAATGTAGAATTGACTAATACATCAAGTTCTGCCAAGAGTGCTCCAATGAATAATGACGATCAAGTTGCAGTAGATCAAAGTGCAGGACAAGTTGCCATCAATGTGGTAGAGGAGGAAGAAGTAGAGACAGAACTGAGTAATGAAATACTCAAGGATGCAAAAGAAAGTGTTGAGCCAGTTTCAGATTATGCTCAGAGAAGTAGAAGTGAAAATGAAAATCAAAATCAAAATGAAAATGGAGATCTAGGAGTGATAAGTCCGCCAATGACTAGTGCTCCTCCTGAACCAAGATTGGAAGAGGAAGAGGCTGTTGTATTTGAATCCGTTACTGAAGAAAAAGTTGTAGAACAATCCTCTAAAAATCTAGAAGCTGATGTTGATGATGCTTCGAATGTATTGATGAACACAAATAAGGCAAAGAGAGCTGAAAGTTCTTTAGAAGATCTTCAAGAAGCTGTTGTTCTTGATGGAGTGCGTGTTAGTCAATCTCCATTTGAAGATTATTTTTCTAAAATGCTAGATGAGGAATTCAATTCAAGAGAGCTTAGGCAATTGAAGAAGAATGTTGTTGTTGAGTTTGACCTTGTAAACTCCGCTGTGGCGAATTTTAAAACTACTCCAAATCAATCTAGTGAAATGAATGTGCGATTGTTGGAGATTGTGAAGAAAGGATTGGAGTTTTTGCCGAGTGATGGGGTGGGTTATAGGGTGGAGTTGTAGATTGAAGATGTCAGACGTCAGACGTCAGACGTCAGACTTCAGATGTCAGATGTCAGACTTTATGAGCCCTCATGAAATAGGTTGAGAGTGCAATGCCTCCCTGATCAATTTAATCGGGTAAACGATTAAAATGATCTGTCCCCACCAGCAGTCGGGCACAGCCTCCAACTAAGGTTGGAGGGATTGAGTACCGAATAGCTTTCTACTAGAGACAAAAGATAAGTGTTGCTGAATGCAAGGTGTTGTTGTTTGAGATACAATTGTCTTCTTGAAATAAGTTGCCGCTCCGCTAGTGGGTGGAGGCCGTGTGCGACCACTGGTGCAGAAGATTATAAAGCATTGTCCGACTTTAGGAGGAGAAAGGTATTAGAATCAGGGATAAGGACATAAAAAAAGAGGAGTAAGACATGTATTTACTCCCCTTATACGCTGAACCTCCGATAACTCAATCAAAAATAAGAGGCTCAAAATATTTCTTTAAGAATTAGTCTGACTGCAATTTAGAAAGCAATCTTAAGAATTCTATATATAACCACACTAAGGTAACTAATAATCCCATACCAACTAGCCATTCCATGTATTTTGGTGACCTATTTTTTTCCGCTCTTTCAAACATATCAAAATCTAAAAGTAAGTTCATAGATGCCACAGCGATAATTACCACTGAGATACCAATTCCTAAAGGGCCAGTTTCGTGTAAGAATGGAACTTGAAATCCTACAAAGTGTCCGATGATACTGATGATGTATACAAACATAATTGCTCCTGTCGCCATCATTACACCTGCTCTAAACTTTGCAGTTACTTTAATCAGACCAGATCTGTATAGGACCAGCATCGCTAGTAGTGTACCGAAAGTGCAAGTTACAGCTTGTAGTACAATACCATCGAAGGCTGCTGCATACATAGCTGATATTGTTCCAACAAAAAGTCCTTCTAGGAGTGCATAGATTGGAGCTACTATTGGAGCTAAATGTGGTTTCCACATAGCTAGCAGCAATGCACCGATTCCACCAAATAATCCTATGTACATAAACATTTGGCTTGGTGCAAAATAACTAAAGAATGTAGTTACCATAAGTAAAGCAAAAAGAACTAAGGTCTTATTGATTGCTCCTGAAATGGTGGTTACATCATTACTGTCTCTTGTGATCAGTTGATCACCACCCAAACTTTCAATTGAGCCAGCTTTGTCGATTGCTTTCTCATTTAATAGCGGGTTGCTTGATTTAGAATTAAATAGTCCCATTATCTATTTTTTATATTGTTCAATTAAATTTCTAATATTCTGTCTTCTGTTATCTGGACTAGGGTGGGAGCTTTGCCACTCAGGTGTTCTTGAACCACCAGAAGCTTCTTCTAAGATATCCATTACATCAATCAATGCTTCTGGATTGTATCCAGCATCCAACATAAGTTGAACACCCCATTTGTCAGACTCAAGTTCTTGATCTCTACCATACTTCATGTTGGCGTAGTTTCCAACTACATTCGCTATTTGCGCAATCGAATGATCTCCACCTGAACCAATCATCACACTTTGTATAATACCTTGAATGAATCCTGACTTAGCCATTCTTTCTGCACCGTGTCTTTCAATTACATGACCAATTTCATGTCCCATAACTCCGGCTAGTTGGTCTTCATTTAATTTGCTAAAGAGTGCTGCTGTAATGAAGCATTGACCACCAGGAAGTGCAAAGGCATTTACAGTCTGATCATCTCTTAATAAATGAAAGTCATATGGATAACCTGATTGTGCAGCAATGCTTGATCGCACCAGTTTTGCTCCAACCTGATCTAGAAATTGTTGAGCTCTTTGATCAGGATGTAAGCCTCCATGTTGTTGTGCCATCTGAGGAGCTGATTGTAATCCTAATTGGATTTCTTCATCAGGTGACCATTGTACTCTTTGATTTTCTCCTGTTACGGGATTAAGCTGGGTATTTGTAAAAAACTTGAAAGCTTGGAAAGCGAACATACCCAAACCGATGATTAACATAAGTTTGAATCTACCAGTACCCATTCCTCTTCCTTGTCTGCTGTAAGGGTCTCCAGTGCCGCCGTAATATCTTCCTTGTTGAGGGCTATTCCTATACATAATTATATCAACCTAAGATTTTAAAAAATAGTTTCGTATAAAACGATTAAATAAAGTGCATGATTAGCAAATAGATAAAGTATAAAAATGCCAATCTAATTGAATAGTCAATATCAGGGATCACCTTTGCGAAATAGCAATAAATGACAACTGGGACTGAGGCCAAAGCAATTATTAATAGGGGTAATCCTATCACCTTTGTTAAAGTCATCCAAATGTCACCTGCAGGCCAAGGGCTTGCGAAAAATGATATTATCATCATCAGTACAACAAGTACCCAACTACTCCATTCTGTTCTAAAGTCCATTGTGTTAAATTAATGAATTTTAAATCAATCAACCGTTCTTATGGTTGTTTTTTCCTGTATCCAACAAGGTACGGTAAAAGTATTTCCTGCCTTTAATTGTCTAAAGAAAATATCTTCTTTGGTAGGCATATATTGCTTATATCTTGTAATTAACTTATTTGCTTCGGCTGCTACAGAAGGATCTATATTTTTAGCGTATTCAAATTTGTCGATGGCTGGCCAAGTAACGATTTGACTATCAAATCCAGTACCAGGTCCGCATAGTGGTCCACTTGATGCATAAAGTTTTCCGATCAACAAATATGGTTCACCCCAGTTTGATCTATACTTTGCAGCATCTAAAGCATATTTTCTAGCCTTTGTAAATTTCTTAAGATCTCCATAATAGATCTTTGCAATAAGAAGCGTGTATTTTGCTTTCTTTTCAACATCATCTGTCAGGTTTACAAAATCTTCAAAGAGTTTTACTGATTCATTATACTTGCCTTGCTCGTAAGCATCAAAAGCTTGTCTAAGTGGTCCTGGTGGAGGCGGAGGGGTATAACAATGTGTTTGCTTAGCTGTTTTGGCTTGCGCTATTGCTGCACCTGATGGGTCACATTCTCCCCACAATAAACGACCGTAAACTTTTCCAATTACTTCGCAATCTGTTGGATTTGCTTCTAGCATTGGAAGGTATTTTTCTTGATAATAATTGCAGTCATACAATCCTTTGATACCTTCAAGATTTTCAAGTCTTGCTGGTGCATAGCTATTGATTACCTCCCAAGCCTGACATTTGGTTCCACAATTGGCATTGCCATACTTGATTGCATCTTGCAGAATATTAACATATTTTCTGCCTTCATCGATGGAGATTTCTTCATTGATTAATTTTTCAGCAATCATTCCCGTCATTGGATTAATAACAAAGTAGTCTGCTTTTTCACCTTTAAGGTCAAGTGCTTTTTTAAATAGTTCGTAAGCTTCATCAGCTTCAGCTACTGCAGAGTAGTAATAGTATTTGTCAAATGCTTTTCTGCCTTCTACATAACCTGGATCCGGATAGCATTCATTTCGTTTGTCATAGATTGACATGATTGTATCATGGTATGTTTTTTTGAGCGCCATATCATTGGTCTGCTCGTACTTATATTTATAGATTTTGATACCATCATCAAATTGATATTTGATTCTTCCGTTGGCCGCTGGAGCAGGATAGTATGCTTTTTCCCATAGCTCTAGTGCTGTATCATATTCTTTAGACTTGATGTAATCTCTGTATAATACATAGGCTGTTTCAGCTTCTTCTTTAGCAGCACCAGAAAGATCATCTAGCATAATGCAGGGATTACTGATCAAAGATTCTTTTGGTTTCTCTACAACTGGTTTTTCAACTTCTGTTACTTTCTCCACCGTCTTTGGGGTACATGCTATTGCAAATAGTACAAAGCTGATAAGAGCAATTCTGATTAAATTTTTCATGGCTACATCTTTTGTTACTAAGTAATACGTAGATTAGAACACAAAGTAAGTTAATGGAAACTTAAATTCTTAGCTGTTGTATGCAAATATCATTATAGAGGGAGCTTATACTTATCTAAGCAGTGTAATAGAGCCGAAATATTCTATTTCTCTTCCATTTAGATCAACGATCCTTGCATAGTAAGAGTACACTCCAATTTCAGCTGCTCTGCCTTGTATGGTGCCATCCCAGCCTTGAGAAGGGTGGTTAATTGGCACATTAGTCAAGAATTCAACTCTGTTACCAAGACGATCAAATATTGAAAGCTCAATGATTTTAACCAGATGGCTGTTGCCATATAAAGAGAATCTATCATTTTCACCATCACCGTTTGGAGAGAAAACAGTAGGAGCAAATATTTGTGCATCAGAATTTATGAAAATCATAAATGAGCATTCTTCAAATTCATCACACTCATTGGTAGCTGTTACAACTACTTCTATTTCTTTAGATTGATAGATAAGATCTAATCTATCAAAATTGATTTCTTCACTAAATTCGAAACTCAAAGTTGAGTTTGTATTACTGATTATTTTTTCAAAATGTGTATCAAGATCTTCTTGTGCAAATGGGTTTGAAGTGTCCATATATAAATCGTCAGGACACTGAATTTCTGGTAATGCAAAATCTGCTATTCTTACTTGAATGCTACATTCTGAAATATTACCACAAAGGTCTTGTGCTTGGAAGTGTACGACTTGCCTTTCTTTACATGAACCGTCAAATGATGCATAGTTAAAATCATTGCTGATCATTACCTGACTGCAAACATCATCAGCAGTGAAGTCTTCTAACCAAGCATCAAAGTCAAATGAAGGTAATTCGAAAGACATGATTGAAAATTCGTCAGGGCAATTGATGATTGGTGGTTCATTGTCAATTAGTATGACAGAAGAACTTCCTTCATAAGACTCACCACAATTATCTACATAAGAGAATATAATTTGTGTTGGATCAGCACAATTGATTTCTGAAGCCTCCAGATTGTTTTCTAAATCAAATTCTTCACCAAATTGGTTTCTGGCTTTTGCCTCATTTAACCAAGATTGAAGTTGAATCTGATTGTTTACATCACAATTTAATTCCAGTGGTTCTGGAATCAATAAGTCTATTTGATCTGCTAATATGTTGATATTCAGTAAGCAGATTTCTTTGTTGCCGCATTGATCTTCTGATTCAAATTTCACAACAACATTATCAGCTACACCGCAGCTATAATTTAATGATGATATTTCAAAGTTGTGAGTAGTTTCAGTTTCACTACAATTGTCAGTGGATCCTATAGATGCTAACCACTCTTCAATTCTTTCCACCTTGTCATTTGCGAAAGCAGAAATTTCGAAATGATTGTCACAATCAATCAACGGAGCTTGTGTATCTACTATTCTAATTTTGGCATTACAGTGAAGTGCATTATTACAATAGTCTGTTGCCATAAAGTTTATTTCAAACTCATCACCACATTGGTAAGTCGTTTGAAATTCAAAATCATTTGTTACCGGTAGAACATTGCCATTGACATCTGCTGCTTGCGTACTTGCAATCCATTCTTCAATTAGTCCATTAAGATCGTCTTCGCTGCATTCTAATTCCAAATCATCTGAGCAAAAAAGAATTACTTCGGCTGCTGGGCGGATTGTAATACTTGCAGAGCAAAGGTCAGAGTTGGAGCATTGATCCTGGGCAACAAATTCGATTTCATATGATGATGAGGCATTACAATCTATGCTAAAGTTATTGGCATCGAAGTTATGCGTCACAAAGGCTCCTGTACAGTTATCACTTGCACTTGCCTCGGCAATCCAAGCTTCAATATTATTTAAGTTTTGTCCAGGCTCAAAATCTATGGTCACATCTGGAGGACAATTTATAGTTGGAATATTAATATCTGCAATTAAAATATTTGCGGCACAATCAGTTTGGTTACCACACTCATCGATTGTAAAGAATCTCACAGTGACAATGTCCTCACAAAAGGCTCCTTGATTTAAATTCAAATTGTTAGTCACTTCTAAAGGTCTGTTTTGACCATCAAAACCAAGAGCTGAGTCTAACCAATCTTCGATTTGTTTATCATTGTTGGCAGCTCCACACTCCAAATATAAATCATCAGGGCAATACAAATTAAGACCTAGGCTTAGACCGCAGCAAACAGAGACCTCTACAGTATCTAAAACTTGACAGCCTACATTATCAGTTATAGTGACTAAATATTCACCGGGTGGAACGTCTGTCAAATCTTCTGCTGTAGAGCTATAACTATCTGGTCCACTCCATTCATAAAAGAAAGGTGGAATTCCATTCACTACATCTACGTTGATATCTGCTGAAACATTTTGTTCGTTACAGGTAACGATGACATCATCAACTTCTACTTGAGGTCCATTCGTAAGCTGCACAGTGTATTGTTGTACGCAAGCTAGACCGTCTGTGATTATAATTGAGTAATCACCTAAACCTAAGCTGGTAAAAGTATTTTCTTCTTGAAATTCTAGACCATTATCAATAGAGTAGAAAATGTTTTCTGTTCCATGAGCATAGACTGTAATCGAACCATTGTCTAATCCGCAACGTGGTTGCACTTGTGTAATGGAATCTAATACGATTGCTCCGACTGGAGCGTTGGAATTTGCATATGACAAGACCGGCAGGTACAATAGTACAAGCAGGGTGTAAAAGGTTGTCAGGGTGTTTAGCGGTTTTACTTTCATTTGCAAATTGGATGCAAACCAAAATAGGAAGTACAAAAATAAAAAAAAAGTGCCTTGTGATGATCACAAGGCACTTTCATTAACACATATTTAATGCGGTTATATCTAGATATTAGTTATATCTAACTTTCACTGATTCACCGATCCAACAGCCTACAGATACTGATTGTCCCGCTTTTACTCCTCTCATAAAACCTTCATTTTTATCTGGTAGTGAGCTAGAATATCTTGAAAGTCTAGAATTTGCTTCATCGCTTACTGCAGGATCTATGCTTTTTGCGTAAGAATATTTGTCCATTGCTGCAATAATTGCAAGTCTTTGATTCCAAGAGTCTCCGCAGTTTTTGGCAGATTTAGCATACATGTCGCCAATCAACATATATGGTCTTCCCCAGTTTGCTTTTAAGCTTGCTGCTTCTTTAGCAAGTCTTCTAGCTTCGCCATATTGGGCAAGTTTTCTGAATTTTATTGAAGCTAATCCTAACAGGTATTTTGCTTTTGTGTCTGGATTGGTTTCATTGTTGATTGCTTCTTGATATTTGTTAGCTGCTCCTTCGAAATCACCTTGGTCATACATTTTCTTTGCAAGTACGCCAGGGTTGTTTGCTTCAAATTCTGCTTGCTTTTGAGCATTAACCTTTGCAGCATATGTCTGCCATACACCATCAATTTCTTGTACCATCGGGTCATCATCTGGACAACCTCTTCTCTTCAGTCTAACAAGTACTGATTTGATTACATCAGGGTTTGATGGATCGTCTTGGTACTCCTCATTAAGGATAGGCTTGAAATATTCACAATCGAAGATATCTTTTTCAATTGCTCTATATTGAGCTTGTGCAGCTTGCCATGCTTGCTCGTATGATGCACTCAAGGATTCATTATTAATGATGTTGTGCTGAGCGATTTCTTCCATTTTCTGGTAATAAGCAAGAGCTTGTGCTTTGTCCATTTTTCCTTTTTGGAATTGCCATACAACGATTCTTGAAAGTGGATCGAATACTATGTATTCTGAGTCCATTCCAGCTGCTTCGATTGCGCTATCAATTACTTCAAGATTTTTACCGTAAGGAGCATTTAGAGAATAAAACATTTCATATGCTCTTCTACCTTGTAAATATCCAATTCTTTTTTGGTAACACTCATCAGTGTCACCACATTTTAAGCTAATACTTTTGCTGTTGTAGCAAGCAATTGCCTTGTCGTAAAGCATGTCAATTTTTTCAATGTACTCCGCTTTTTTAGCTTCGTCTGTTTCTGTTTTAAACATGTTTACGTAAAGTGCAACACCGTCTGTGTAGTGGTAATCTCTTTTACCATCAGCAGCTGGTGCGATGTCGTAAGCAATTTGCCAGTATTCGTATGCAGTAGCAAAATCTTTACCTTTTAATGCTTGACGATAGATGGAGTGAGCTTCTTCTCCTTCTGTTTGTTTTGCGCTTCCTTCCCAAGATTCGCATTGTGCAAAAACATTAACACTGAAAAAGGTCAGTATCAATGCTATTGTAGTAGCTCCGATTTTTGAAGTAAAACTCATTTTAGTAGTGTGTTTAAGTATTAATTATATTTTCGTTTAAGAAACCAGTCTGTGGAATTAAATGTAAATCCAAAACTAAGTTTTAAAAATCTTTCTTCAATTATAGTATCTAGTCCTCTCGTTCCTATCGTTGCACCTATATTGGCATTTGAAACCTTTCTACCATTAACAAAAGGTAGGCCAACTCCAGCGGTAAGACCGTAGGTGTTAACTTCTTCGCCTTGAACTGTAAATGGATCTTTTGAATAAAAGAATCCAGCTTTGTATTGTATTCTTTTAAAGTAGTTAAAGGCAGTTGGGTTAGGACTATAATATCCTCCGATTGATGCTTTGAAAGAATTCTGCAATGCAATAGGATTTTGATCGTTTTCGAAAACAGACCAATTTTGTGTTTCGTAGTTTACTCCCAATCCCCAAATCTCTCCATGATTGTACATGAAGCCAATTCCAAGTTTGCCCGGTAATTTTCCTTGTCCCTCCTCATCTTGAATAAAAGTAATTGTGTCAATTGGTGGATTTGATAAGATTTCTCTGACAACAAAAAATAGCTCGTCTGTTGTCGTATTGAAGGTTGTTGGAGAATTTCCATATACACCAACTGTCAATTGCTTTTTATTCGCACTAGGATTTTCTTTCAGTTCTTCTTTGTTCAATACAAAATCGTATTGGGCTCCTAGATTGTAAATGAAACCACTTATGTGTGAGTTTATTTCTTCGTAGTTATTGTAAGCTGAAGGGAAGTTAAAAAACCTCACTGTTCTGTTGGTTCCGATCGTACCAAATAAATAACCAAGGTTTACTCCAACAGATAGATCTTTTACTTTTAAACCTGTTCCCCACAGGGTACTAAATGTACCTCCGTTACCAACATAGTTTCTTTCAAAATTTCCTACATTATCATCTGTCCCTGCAGAAAGAATATTGTAACCAACAGTAGTGTAAGGTTGAAGGGAAAAACTCATTCCCAATTGATATTTTCTATCAACTCTATCCAATAGATCATTGATTGGATTTGAGAGTGGGAAGGCGAGACTGAAATAAGAAAGATTGCCAGTCCAAGAATTGAAATTGACACTTGATTCAGTCAGTCTATTGTATTTTGCATTAAGGCCTACCTCAAAACTTGTTGCTAGCAAATGTGGTAATGATGCCGGATTTTGAATATTGACATTATACTTGTCGTGAAATGCCGCGGTTAATCCTCCAATATTTGAAAGTGCTGTATGATTTTGATCCGCTAAATCTCCAAGGCCAAATCTTGAGTATGGAGAATTTTCAGCTGGGTCCTCCAAGTTAGCAAATGGGTTGGTTGTTTGCCCGATAGAAATCAAGGGCAAAATCACTAATAATATATTAAGAATGTTCTTTTTGATAGTCGGCTATTTTATTCAATCCTTTCAATACGATGAAGGAGTCCACAAATATCTTAGATTTAACGAATTCCCCAAAGAATGATGACCCTCCTCCGGTTAAAATAACGTTAATTGGTCCTTTTTCATCCCTTAAATGACGTATAAAGGACTCAATTTCAAAAAGAACTCCCAAAACGGCTCCATTGTTTATCGCTTCTTTGGTACTTAGGCCAAGTAAATCTTTGGGCTCATGTTGTTTTATAGATGGCAAAGCAGCAGTAAAATGGTGCATGGCTTTTAATCTTAATTCGATCCCAGGAGAAATATTTCCTCCCCAATAGTTTCCATTTTTATCTATAAAGTCAAATTTCACGCAGGTGCCAATATCTATAACGGCATTATTTTTTTTAGGGAAGCTTGTATAAGCTCCAATCACTGCAGCAAGTCGGTCTCGACCAAGAGTTTTTGGAGTTCCGTATTTATTGGAAATTGGAATTTTTGTTTTATGACTTAACTCATAGGTATTTCTTGTTCGCTTTAAGAACTGGAAGTATTTTGCTTGAGTCTTTTTTACAGTCGAAATAATGCAGGTATCTGAGGGAAATTTTTTGTCTAATTTTTTAAAATCAGAAACCAACCATTTGGCTTTTGATTTGAAGAAGAGCATTTCCTTTTTTTGGAAGATGGCCACTTTGGTAAATGTGTTCCCTATGTCGATACAAAGATTCAATGTTTGAAATGTCTAGTTCCTGTAAATACCATTGGAAGATTATTATCATCGCAGTATTCAATGCTCTTTTTGTCCTTGATTGAGCCACCAGGTTGGATGACGGCTTTTACACCAGCCTTATGGCCAAGTTCTACGCAATCAGGGAAAGGGAAAAATGCATCAGAAGCCATAACACAACCTTCGAGATCGAAGCCCATTCTGTTGGCTTTGTCGATTGCTTGTTTGCAAGCATCAACTCTTGAAGTTTGTCCACAACCCATACCGAGCAACTGTTTGTTTTTTGCTAGCACAATGGTATTTGACTTTAGATGTTTTGCAAGTTTGCTAGCAAATTCTAAGTCAGTAAGCTGATCTTTTGTTGGGCTTGCTTGTGTCACCACCTTCATATCACCCATAGCATCCACCTTTACATCTGTATCCTGAACGATCACTCCATTAAGAATTGATTTGATACTTTTCGGTTGACGTTTGTAGTGATTGATTTCCATCAATACTCTTTTCTCTTTTTTAGAAAGAAGATCATAAGCAGCTTGATCAAAGGAAGGAGCAATTAGGACTTCGTAAAATATCTTATCGATTTCCTTTGCTGTATCTAAGTCGATTGGGCTATTGCAAATTAATATACCACCGAAGGCAGAAATAGGATCACCGGCTAGAGCATCTGTCCATGCTTCCAAAACAGTTGACCTTGTCGCCAAACCACAGGCATTGGTATGTTTTAAAATGGCAAAGGTGCATTTCTCGTTTTCGAACTCTGCCATGAGTTGGACAGCTGCATCTACATCTACCAGGTTGTTAAACGAAAGTGACTTTCCTGCTCTCTTGTTGAACATTGCATTCATTTCTCCAAAATAGATTCCTTGCTGGTGAGGATTTTCTCCATAGCGTAAAACCTTAGGATCCTTGAAGCTTAATTTTAAGGGTTGTATTTCGTCATCTTCGTTGGACATGTAATTGAAAATGGCTGTGTCATAGTGAGAAGAAATATCAAAAGCTTTTGAAGCTAATTTCTTTCTTTGATCTTTCGACGTAACTGCGTCTCCATCTTTTAGTATAGTTTCAAGATCTGCATATTGATCTTTTGAAGGAATGACTACTACATCTTTAAAATTTTTGGCAGCGGCTCTGATTAGAGAGATTCCTCCAATGTCAATTTTTTCGATGATTGTTTCTTCTACATCGGTGCTTGCAACTGTTTTTTCGAAGGGATAGAGGTCGACAACTACCAAGTCCATTTCTGGGATCTTATATTTGGCGATCTCAGCAAGGTGATCTTCTGATCTCATGGCCAGAATTCCTCCGAAGACTGCAGGGTGTAAGGTTTTTACTCTTCCACCAAGTATGGATGGATAGCCTGTGATATCTTCGACTTTCGTCAAATGATTGATCTTGCCTTCTAAGAATTTGTAAGTGCCGCCAGTAGAGTATACATGAATCTTATGTTCATTGAGAAGCGGAATGATATTATCGAGGCCATCTTTGTCAAAAACAGAGATCAGGGCTGAGGTTATTTTTTTGCTCAAGGTATAGTGGTTTATCTTGGCGCAAATTTATTTATTTATATATTAAAAGCTCAGATATCTTCGACTATTAATCCCCAAGTTATTAGCATTTGTCACTAATCCAATCTAGGCTTCTGTCTCGATTTTTTAATGGCTGATCTCCTGCGTTTGTCTTCAAGTTTTTTTTGCTTGGCTGCCTTGTTGATTTTGGTAGGTTTCCGCTTCTTTTGGACTGTCAAAGATTTCTTCAGAAGTCTAATGAAATTGAGTGTTAACCGCTCTTTATTTTTAAGCTGAGACCTTGTTGCCTGACAATACATAGATAGCTCAGTTCCTTTGGCCAATCTTTTGTTGAGCCTAGTCTTGAGTAGGTTTTTTTGATCATTATTCAGGATGGTTGAGGCTTGGATATCAAACTTGACAATCACTTTGGTTTCTACCTTATTGACATGTTGACCTCCACTGCCTCCTGATCGGGCGGTACTGAATTTGAATTCTTTAGTAAGTTCTTCCCAGTTTGGTTCCATCATTGTCCTTGGCCTCAATGCGATTGAATAATAAAACTACCAAGGTAAGCTTTTAGATTTTTACCAACTTTTTTGTGCTTACTTGATCTTTGTGACCGAAAGACAAAATATAAACTCCTTCTATAAGGTCAGAAACATTTATTGAAGAAGGAATGTGGTCATACTGCTGAACACATTTGCCTTGAGCGTCATAAATTTTCACTTGACCCAACAATTCTGTTTCTATATTAACTTCCTCAAATGCAGGGTTGGGAAAAAGCTCAATTTTATTTCTTTCAATAATGTCCTCGTTAGAAACAGTATTACATTCCCAAAGAACTTGTTGGGTAAGATTTGAAAGTTCAAAATCGGCAATGCATTGACCTACGAAAACGTCTGGCTCAACACAAAGCAGTTCTCCACTCTCATCGTAAAGGGCCTCTCTAAACTGAGGGCAGTCAGATCGCGGAACGACATAAACATATCTATTGTCAATGTCGTAGTAAGATTCTATTCTTTCAATTTCACAGCAGCTTTCTGTATTGTCAATTAAGGCAGGAAGCCAAGTATAATCTGTAAATTCCGGAACATGAAGAACTTGCTCAATGCATTGAAGCTCGATCGTGCGTGCATCTTCGCATGGCGTTGAAATCCCTAAATCTGTGTATAAAAACTCTACATATATTCCATCTTGAATTACAAATTCAACACCATCTGCAAAGTAAGGATCTAAAATTTCTCCTTCTTCCGTTCTGATAACAAAAAACTCTACACCACCACAGTCTTGGAAAAACATAAAGCCTTTGGTGTCAGGCACACATTCTGGACTGCAATCGATGCCTCCTTGGGTATAAAAATCAAATGAGCCTCTGTCATTGACATTGACAATATCATCAAAACCATCGTTGTTGAGGTCAGCAGTTTTGTACAAAACCGGTGCAAAGGTATCCAAGGTGTCGGCTATTCCACTTTGATTGTAATAAACGAGATTGCTCTTGCTCAAGAATCCATTTCCTCCTACAAATCCGAAGCTATTATCTGGGTTGTGAATTCCAAAATGATTGAACCTACTTATATCTTCAAAAAGGAAAGTAGGACTGGTCCATTCTATTGTCCCTTGGTTATTGCCATAGCTATATACTGAGGAAACATTATTATTAGATAGCCCATCATGATATCCCATTATTTCTGGAAAGCCATCTTGATTGACATCGAAGATATCGATATCGAACATGTCTAAAAAGTCTTCGTGTATTTGAGTCTGAATCATTTCTGATCCATTGTTGTCATAAATCACCACATTGTCAAAAAGTGAATCTTCATTGTAGACCACCATGTCAAGATCACCATCGTTGTCCATGTCTGCAAATTCTATCTGTCCTGAATCGGTTGAATTTTGAATTCTAGTTGTGCTGTAATTTTCAATTCCATTTTCGTTATTGAGAATGGTGGTAGAAAATGTTGTTGGGTCTTGGCTTGTAAAACTAAATTCGCCGGTATGAATAATAATTTCGGCAAAGCCGTCATTGTATAAATCTTCTGCATGAAAGTCAATGGCATGTTCAATTGTCATAAGGTAATCAGGGATTCCAAAGTTACCTGCTCCATCATTTTCCAAAACGTATAGATTTGCACTGTCTACACCAGCCATGATTACAATATCATTGTCACCATCATTGTCAAAGTCGGCTGCCTCAACACTGAGTATTTCGGTTTCTTGACCGACGTGAGATATGAGTGCTGTGTTGACATTATCAAAATGGCAAGCTTCTCTATAGTTTTCAAACCAGATTACTTGGTTGTTGTTTTTTACGGAAGAAACTATAATGTCTAAATCACCATCACCATCTATATCTGAAAACTCAAAGTCGTCAAAAAATTCGATGGGTGAACAATTGACGCATCCTTGCCAAGCAAAAGTTTCCTCAGGAATGAGGCTTTCGAAGGCGATTCCAATTTCGTAAAATGAACCAACTCTGTTTACGGTATATATATTTTCTCCGAAATTTGGATAAATGCAATGTGCCCCAAGTGTTCCGATTAAATTGTCAGACATGTTTTGCATGCCCATGCCAGATTGTGTTAATTGACCATTGTTGAGGGTGAAAAATTTCAATGCATCATCGAAAATATAATAATTTAGACTGTTGTCATTTTTGTTTACTACTGGTACATGATTTACATGTCCATCTAAGATTGAAGTATAGAATCTGGAAGAATTAAAACTACCATCAGCATTTTGTGTGTATTGATAGAAGTAATTTTTTTTGGGAATTACTTGACCAACATCAATTACGATTTGAATATCAGTATCCAAAATTTTTCGGGTAATGTC
>CALHKJ010000033.1 GCA_938033975.1 uncultured Saprospiraceae bacterium
GTTGGAGAGTAAGCTAAGAGCTCAAGCCAAAAAGATTTTATTATAGGGAGCTACAATACTACTTGGCGTAAATAGAGCTTAGTTCACAATTAGGCATTTCTATTTTAAATTGTTCCTTATATTTTGTTTCAAGCTTACGGCCAAGAATAAATTTCTTCAAGTTTTTTAATTGAAACATAGACTCCGGCAAATTAGAAAGCTCAGGTTGTTTGCCAAGATTTAATGTTTCAAGCTTTTCTAAATAACCTATGGATTCTGGTAGACTGGTTAAAGTATTTCTGGAAAGAATCAATGCTTCAAGATTTTTTAACTCGCCAAAACATTCCGGCAGGCTTGTCAATTGATTATTTTCTAAAACTAAGCTCTTTAGATTCTTTAATTGACAAATTGATTTTGGCAAATCGGTCAACTTATTTTTAGCCAAATTCAATCTAGATAAACTATCCATCTTCATAAAAGAATCTGGAACACTTTTGAGTATGTTATTATCTAATTCCAGCTTTTGTAAATTCTTTAAATCTCCTATTGTCTCAGGAATGGCTTCTATTATATTTGATGAAAGAATTAATCGTTCTAGAAGAATTAATTGACCAATAGAATCAGACAATTGTTGGAGGCTATTGGCCCACAGATTTAAGACCTCTAGGTTTTCTAATTGGTAAATTTCAGGAGGTAATTTTTTCAAACCATTCCTATAAGCGTGCAACTCTTTGAGGGATTTTAATTCTCCTAATAAGGGGGTAAGCACAAAGCAGGAATTTGCACTCATATCTAAATATTCAAGTTGTTGTAATTTTACAATTGAATTTGAGAATGATTTAATATTATTGCTACCAATATACATTTTTTTTAAGGCTGTTAATCCTCCAACCCATTCAGCCAATTCTGTGAAGTTATTTCCTGCTAAATCTAAAATCTCACATTGCTTTAAATTACCAATTGAGCTAGGTAATTCAGACAACTCATTTCCACTTACATCTAGCTCTACCAGTTGCTCTAAGTCACCAATAAACTCAGGAATGAATTCCAGATTATTTCGACTCAGTACCAATTTTTTTAAACTTTTCATTTCTGAAATAAGCTTTGGGACTGCACCTAAGTTATTATAATCTAAATCCAATGTTTCAAGAGCTTGGAGGTTCTTAAACGATTGTGGTAGATTGGTCACCTTATTACCTATATCAAGATGTTTTAAGCTAGTTATGTTTCCGATAAACTCAATACTTTCACCTTCTTGCTGAATTGTGTATTTCAGATCTTCTAAGGAATCCAATTTAGTTAAATGGACAGGAGGATTATCAAAATTGAGAAATGATAAATCCAGTATTTTCAATTTTTTTAAATTGACTAATTCTTCTGGTAATGATGTATAGCTGTTATTACCAAGATTCAGTTTCTCAATGTTTTCTAAATCAATTATTTCTAAAGGGAAGTTTGCTAATTTATTATATGAAATATCTAAAGTTTTCAATTCCGACAAACTAGAAAACGAATTAGGAATCAATTGAATGTTATTTCCACTTACATTTAGTTCCTCCAAGTTTGACAATTGTCCAAATTCATCAGGAAGGAGACTTAAATAACAACGAAACATATCAAGCTTTCGTAAATTTTCTAATTGTAATATCGCCAAGGGGAAATTTTCGAAATTATTATCAGACAAGCTTAAATATTTTAATTTCTTTAATTGAGAAATGGAAATTGGTATTTCAGAAATTCCTGTTCCACTAAGTACTAGTTCTTCTAAATTTTCAAATTGTAAAATTTCTACTGGAAATTTATTTAACTTTTTAAAATGCAGATCTAATTTTATAACCTTGCTAGGAGCAACTTTACTTGCCTCATAAATAGAATAAAAAGTAGAATCAGTTTGTGCATACAAACCAAAAGAGTAAGAAATGAAAAAGACAATGATAAAATTTTTCAATTTTTAAGATTTTAGGAAGCATGAACTAATATGAAAACTTCACCATAGAAGTAAGATTTCCAAAGTAAAATAACAAGTTAATATCACAAATCAATTTATGTTTGAAGATTTTGATTGATTTTGCTTGTATCATATTTGCTAATTCAAGAAATATACTGACAAATTGATCCTGTATAAAATAATTATCAAATTGATTTATTTGACTTCAATTCACGACATTATTTAAGTTTTGAAATTGTTACATTTACTTAAACATGCTTCATTTTAAATTAAATTACAAAAGTCATGATTTTAAGAACTAGTATCCTCGTCATATTCTTTACTCTACTTATTGGGAATTTAGTCTATTCTCAACGATTTGATGACGTGGTAATAAAAACCAATAAGATTACCGAAAACATCTATATGCTAGAAGGTGCTGGTGGGAATATTGGCATATTTACTGGAGACGATGGTGTCTTGATGATTGATGGACAGTTTTCTGATTTGAGTGAGAAAATCAAGTCAGCAATTAATGAGATATCTGATCATCCTGTGAAGTATCTTGTCAACACACATTGGCATGGTGACCACACCGGAGGGAATGCAAATTTTGCAAAAAATGGGGCAACGATTATTGCCCAACACGAGGTAAGAAAAAGGCTAAGTGTAGATCAAGTAAGACCTTTTGGAAGAACTACTCCTGCAGCAGATACTTTGGCTTGGCCTACCCTTTCATTTGGAGAAGATCTTGAAATACACATGAATGGTGAAAGTGTCCAACTCATGCATGTACACAATGCTCATACTGATGGGGACTCCTTCGTCTACTTCCCAAATGCGAACGTATTACATATGGGTGATTGCTTTTTCAAGGATCGCTTTCCGTTTATTGATTTAAATATGGGCGGTTCAGTTGCTGGAGCAATTGATGCCATTGAAGCTGCTATGATGATCATCAATGAAGATACGACTATCATACCTGGTCATGGCTCCTTGGCCAACAAGGAAGATCTGAGAAGATATTTAGCGATGATTACTACTGTCAGAGATAGAGTCAACAATGTTTCTAATGAAGATACCAAAATTGAAGATTTAGATATTGATAGTCTTATTGAAGGCTATGAAGATTGGGGAGGTGGCTTTATCAATGGAGAGAAATGGATTGGGGTTTTGTTTAAGGAGCGTGGGTAAAATTTTAATTTGATTCATTCCTTAATGTTTAATTCAATAGAAAGACTAGCATTATTAACATTAATCATACGAATGAAATGAAGGCCAGTTGGAATAGTTGATAGGTCTAATGTTTCTTCTAAACCAATGGGATTAATTGTTTGGACAACTTGGCCATTTCTGTTAACTATATCAATCAAGTAATTGTTTAAATCACCCATTAGTGTGTATAAATTATTGGATGTTTGCCGAGGATAAACACCAATGGAATTGTCATCTGCTATAACATCAATATTAAATATTGTTGTGCCTTTTAAAACCCAAGACATCGAAGTATTAATGTCCAATATCTCGGATGAAAAAGAACTGACATCTTCCCATTCTGTTTGGCTTGAAGCAGCAGCTAATGGTTTTATCATTTTTGGACTATAATTCGTTACGACATCTGAAGGCAGCCAATCCCAGCGACCCGCTGGATCAGCAGCTTCCAAGGGATGTCTTGGAGCAACCAAAAGCCAATACTCTCCTGGAGGTAAAGAAATGAACTCACCTCCATTTGCTTGTGTAAAATCTATTCTAATATCTGTAAATTGATTTTGATCCCTTAAAATTGTAAAACCACTTTCCAATTGAATATTGGGAAGACTAACGATGGCATTATTTGTGGTGATTGGATTGCCATTTGGTACCCCATTAGCATTATCATAAATATACACACTAAATCCTGTGAAATTGGAAGCTACAGAAGTCGCTGCATTTGCTTTGCCAAAGATATCCAAAGAGTGCAAGGTTATTGGTACAGACAATTCAAAATAATCTGCAGTATATGTATCTGCTACACCAGTTCCATTTAGTTGCTCTCCCGCAAATGGATAGTCAGTGTTAGAAGATGGAGGCACAGTAGCTTGCCTATTTAATAAGGTCTCTTGATGACAGTCTAAGTAAATTTGCTCCAAATTTTGACAGGCTACTGCATTGTTGAAGATATCAATTTCTCCACCTATTTGAGTCCCACCATCACAAAGGATTTCAATGGCACAATCTCCTAAAGAACCATTAGAAAAGATGCGACAAGTTGTACCTATTGAAGTCAACTGATTCAATGGATCTAAGTTGGTCAAGTCATGATTAAATGAGATCCGCAAAGAACCAACTATAGTTTGCAGTTGACTCAAACCACCTAAGCCTGTAAGAGAAATATTTTCATCAAAGACCACGTAGGAACCAATACTTTGAAGTTTTGAAAAACCATCGATATCTCTCAACATAAAATTACCATCTATCTGAAATTGACCATTGATTGACCGTACATTTTGAAAACCATTAATATGAGGCAAAGCCTCATTGGAAACACATTCAAAAAAATCGCCAATTGAAGTTAAACCATTAAAACCATTTATACTGATTAAGTCCAGATTATTATAAATGGAGAGCAAACCATTGAGTGTGTTTAAATTATTAAATCCATCCAAATTGGATAAAAGAGGATTGTCTCCAATTGAAAAATCACCTCCTACAGATACTAAATTTTCAAGACCATCGAGGTCAGATAAAAGCGTATTAGCAACAATAGAAAGATCTCCAACAATATTAGTTATTGAACTCAATCCATCAAGGTTGGTTAAATTTCCTGTTGAAATATCATTAATGGTTACACCTCCTAAGATTTCTGTACAACCTGGAAAGTTGGTAGAAAAATTATCGATTTCTGCTTGAGTTCTAAACCGTATTCCCTCTGGCAAACAAGATTGAGCAATAATTACATTTGATGAGAAAATGTAAATCAATGAAAGTATAAAGATGTTTTTCATGACTCTAGATTCAAATTAAATAGATAACTAAATTTATATCTAATGTTTATTGCTTGAAAAAAAGTCTTACTCAATTAGAAAAAATACTACCTGAATCGAATAATAACATCTTTCTGAAATCTTCATTATACCAATCTTAATAAGTCCCCAATTATATATATTCAAAAAGCAATTAATCAAAATTGTTCTTAATCAATGAACTTTGACAATTATTCCATATACTTACAGATTAAGAAAAAAGTAAGATGGATTATTTTAAAGAATCAGTGAAGCTGCACGAAAAGCTAAAAGGAAAGATTGGCATTTCAAACAAAGTTGAAGTAGAAACTAAGGATGATCTTTCCTTGGTTTATTCACCAGGCGTTGCAGAGCCTTGCAAGGAAATTCATAAAAATCCAGAACGAGTATATGACTTGACAATGAAAGGAAATACTGTAGCAGTGGTTTCAGATGGGACTGCTGTTCTTGGTTTGGGAAATATAGGTGCCAAAGCCGCGATTCCAGTAATGGAAGGTAAGGCTATGTTGTTCAAAAAATTTGCTGGGATTGATGCTGTACCTATTTGTTTGGACACAGAGGATCCAGAAGAAATAATCAGAACTGTAAAATTATTAGCTCCTGTTTTTGGAGGAATAAATTTGGAAGATATCTCTGCTCCTAGAAGTTTTCAGATTGAAGATGCGCTTCAAGATATTGGAATACCAGTAATGCACGATGATCAGCATGGAACAGCAATTGTAGTACTTGCAGGATTGATCAATGCTGCCAAAGTGGTCAATAAAAAGATTGAGGATTTGAATATTGTCATCAACGGAGCAGGAGCTGCAGGAAATGCAATTTCAAAATTGTTGAGTTGTTTGAGCTTAGAAGATAATATGTGCACACCTGTTAAAAGCATTATTATTTGCGATAGCAAAGGCATCATCAGCAAAGACAGGACAGATCTAAACGATGCTAAGAAAGCCACTTTGGCTTATACAAATAAAAGCAATAAAAGTGGATCACTGCAAGATGCATTAGTTGGTGCTGATGCCTTTATAGGAGTAAGCGTAGCAAATCTTTTAGACAGAAATGACATTCAAACCATGGCTAAAGATGCTATCATTTTTGCATTGGCGAATCCAGTTCCAGAAATTATGCCTGAAGAAGCAAAAGCCGGAGGTGCAGCGGTAGTTGCATCTGGTAGATCGGATTTTAGCAATCAAGTAAATAATGTCTTAGCATTTCCTGGCATTTTTAAAGGAGCATTACAAAGTAGAGCTCCAAGAATCACCGGTAGTATGAAGTTGGCTGCAGCTTATGCCATTGCTGAGTGCGTGGAAAACCCATCAACCGAACAAATTATTCCTTCGGCTTTAGACATGACGGTGGCAGATAAGGTTGCGGAAGCTGTTGGGAGAGCCAGCAAAAATCTATTTTAGAATTTGATGAAAACGCTACTTTTTTGAATAAAGTGGAGAAAAGGATCTTTAAGATGAACAGTGTCATCATGCTTAACTTGGCTACAAAATGAATGAACAATTCAAATCTTTCATTCTAGAGAGAACAGGAGCTTCTTCTATACGCTCACTTGATACTATCCAAAATCTGTGGAGTGGCTATGGAAAAATCATACGTGTTGGACTTGAAAACAGCTCTAAACCAAGTGTAGTTGTTAAGCATGTGCAATTAACTGAAGGCAAATATCATCCACGTGGATGGAATTCAGATTTTGGCCATCAAAGGAAAATAAAATCCTATCAAGTAGAAACTGCTTGGTATCAAAATTACAGCAAAAAAAGTACTGCAAGATTACCAGACTGTTTGGCTATTACAACTGACAAAGAGGAAGTTCTCATCATTTTAGAAGACTTAGATCAAGTTGGTTTTCACCAAAGAAAACACAGCTTGAATTGGGATCAAATTAAATCATGCTTGCAATGGCTGGCCCAATTTCATGCAAGTTACATTGGTGAGAAACCCGTCAAACTTTGGGAGGTGGGGACCTATTGGCATTTAGAAACAAGACCCCAAGAATTAGAAGTGCTATCTGACCAATCGTTGAAAGAGGCAGCCGCACTTATCAATCAAAAACTAAATGATTGTGAGTATAAAACTTTTGTGCATGGGGATGCAAAATTGGCCAACTTTTGCTTTTCAGAAAATGGACAAGTCGCAGGACTTGATTTTCAATATGTAGGTGGTGGTTGCGGAATGAAAGATGTCGCATATTTTATTGGTAGCTGCCTTTCAGAAAACGACTGCGAAAGATTAGAGTCAGAAATATTGGACAGTTACTTTTCATTTTTACATGCAGAATTAGATAATGCAAATCTTGCACTGGAGACTGAATGGCGTTCATTATACAGAGTTGCATGGGCTGACTTTCATCGCTTCTTAAAGGGATGGAGTCCTGGTCATTGGAAAATAAATTCTTATAGCGAACGTGTCACCAAAGAAGTCATCAATAGCCTATAGATGGATTTATTAAGACTAACAAATATTGCAATTAGAGCAGCGTACGCTGCAGGTAAAATTATCAGACAACACATGAATGATGAGCTTGCTTTTGAAAAGAAAACAGGGCAGACAAGTTTTGCTGCAGAAGTTGTTACAGAAGTAGACCTCCAATGTGATAGAATCATTCGCGAACACCTCTCTCCTATTTCCAAAGAATTAGATTTGGCAATTTTGTCAGAAGAAACAGAAGATGATGGAAGTAGATTTAAGAAAGATTATTTTTGGTGCATCGATCCACTGGATGGCACCCTTTCCTTTATAAATAAGCAGCCAGGATTTTCTGTTTCGATAGCTTTAGTAGCAAAAGACGGAACACCTTTCATTGGAGTGATATATGACCCAAGTTTAGATATTATGTACTCAGCTGTAAAAGGTCATGGGGTCTTCAAAAATGATGCAGCTTGGCACATAACAAAAACAAATTCAAAGCTGACTTATGTAACAGACAAAAAGTTGGTTGATACACCACGTACATCTGAAATCAAAGATATTCTGAATAAGAAAGCGGATAAGCTCAACTTGCAAGGCTTTAAAGAAATTAATGGTGGAGGATCTGC
>CALHKJ010000034.1 GCA_938033975.1 uncultured Saprospiraceae bacterium
AAGCGCCCAAATACAAATAAAGTTTTGACCCTGCCAAATTGTTTTCATGGCAGAACTTCTGCAGCTATCAATGTTACCGATAATGACAAAATCAAGTCGAGTATCAATTCGTCCATTGAGGTAGAGCATATTGATCTTGAAAATTTGGATTCCTGCTTGATGGCTATTGCAAAAGATGATGTAACTGCAGTAATTATAGAAACCATACAAGGAGTAGGTGGGCTTGATGTCATTCCCGCTGAATCTTTGCAGGCTATTGCGAAAGCATGTAAAGCAAACGGAACCATTTTGATTATGGATGAAGTGCAATCTGGTTTTGGTAGATCAGGGCATTTCTTTGCTTATCAATATGCTGGAATCGAAGCAGATATTATCACCATGGCAAAAGGAATGGGTAATGGTTTTCCGGTGGGTGGAATATTATTGAATGGATCTGTGTTCGAGGCTTTTTATGGTATGCTAGGTTCTACTTTTGGTGGCAATCACCTTGCTTGCACTGCAGCACTTGCCGTACTCGAAGTGATAGAAGACGAGAAGCTCATTGAATCAGTTTCTGCAAAATCAGGAAAAATAAAGAAGGTCCTTTCTTCTTTACCTGGTGTGAAAAAGATAAAGGGTATGGGTTTGATGTTAGGGGCAGAATTTGATTTTCCTGTTAAAGAATTACGAAAGAATTTAGCAATGGAACAAGGACTTATGACTGGTAGTGCAAAGCACCCAAATGTATTGCGCTTGCTTCCACCATTGACGATAAGTGATGAAGATATCAATACATTTAAAATAAAAATAGCAAAGGGATTGGATGCCATTAAGGCGGTTCAAATGACCTAAAATATTTTACTATGAAACATTTTTATTCGATTAAAGATATAGACAATCTTCCTGAGCTAGTAGACTCAGCTATTGCTTTAAAAAAGCAAAAAGAAATATCCAACTTTGGAAAGGGCAAGACATTGGTCATGTTATTCTTTAATGGAAGTTTGAGAACGAGATTAAGTACACAGAAAGCTGCTGAGTCGCTTGATATGAATGTCATTTGCATGAATGCAGGAGATGCTTGGAAGTGGGAGTTGGAGGAAGGGGTGGTGATGGATAGTGATAAAGCAGAGCATATCAAAGAAGCTGCACGTGTCATCAGTCAATATGCTGATATTATCGCGATTCGATCTTTCCCAAAACTGGCAAACAAAGAAGAGGATTATGCAGATTTGCTTTTTGAGACTTTCATGAAATATTCAGAAGTGCCAGTTATTAATTTAGAATCATCAATCTTGCATCCTTGTCAATCATTTGCCGATTTGATTACCATTGCTGAACATCAAACTAAAACTAAGCAAAAAATTGTTCTTTCCTGGGCGCCGCATCCTAAAGCATTACCACAGGCAGTAGCCAACTCATTTTTAGAATGGATTCAAAAGACAGATCATGAAGTTGTGATTACTCATCCACCAGGATATGAACTGAATGAAAGATTTACCCAAGGATGCAAAATTACACATAATCAAGATGAGGCTTTGAAAGATGCTGATTTTGTCTATGTCAAAAATTGGTCTGCGCTAGAGCCTTATGGTAAAGTAATCAATCAAGATCCAAGTTGGATGATCACAAAGGAGAAAATGTCGCAAACCAATAATGCCTATTTGATGCATTGCCTTCCAGTCCGTCGAAATGTGGTGATTGCAGATGATGTTTTGGATAGTGACAAGGCACTCATCATCAAACAAGCGGACAATCGTACGCATGCAGCCAAGGCAGTTATTTCTCAACTATTGAAAGACAACTACTGATGAAGGAAAGCTTACATATAGTAAAGATTGGAGGTAATATCATCAATGATAAAATGAAATTACATGAAGCTCTAGAAAGTTTTGTAAAACTGGATGGAAAGAAAATTCTTGTGCACGGCGGAGGAAAGAGTGCATCACTTTTAGAAAGTCGATTGGGTATTGATACCAAGATGATTGAGGGTCGCAGAATTACTGATGCAGCTAGCCTTGAGGTAGTTGTAATGTGCTATGCTGGATTGATCAATAAATCGATTGTTGCGTCGCTCCAGGCAAATGGCTTTCAGTCTGTTGGATTAACAGGAGCGGATCTCAATGTTATACTAGCTAAAAAAAGAGAGCATAAAGAAATTGATTTTGGATTTGTTGGTGATGTAATATCTGTTCAGGATAAAGCACTTTTGGCTCTGCTAGAATTGAACATAATTCCAGTTGTTTGTGCCATCACACACGATGGAAAGGGTCAATTATTAAATACAAACGCAGATACAATTTCTTCGATGTTAGCACAAGCTTTGGCTGAGAATTACGAACTCAAGTTGCGCTACATTTTTGAATACTCAGGTGTTTTGAAATCCCTAGAAAATCCTTTGGATACTTTTGCCACATTAGGTAAAGAAGAGATTGAAAAATTTACAAGTGATGGTACATTGAGTTCTGGGATGTTGCCAAAAATCCAAAATGCTCTGGAAGCAAAATCTTCTGGAGTTTCTTCAGTAAGTATTTGCTCAATTGAAAATCTTCATACTCAAATATTAGCTACAGAAATACTATGAGCATAAAGAAATATACAATGGATGCAGTGGAGCTATTATTTAAGTTAATAGCTACTCCATCTTTTTCAAAAGAAGAAGATGGGACGGCACAAGTTTTAATTGAATTTCTAATGTCTAAGTCTATTCTTTTCGAGCGAATAGGAAATAATATTATATGTAAAC
Source organism: uncultured Saprospiraceae bacterium (assembly GCA_938033975.1). Classification (GTDB taxonomy): domain Bacteria; phylum Bacteroidota; class Bacteroidia; order Chitinophagales; family Saprospiraceae; genus JAHDBF01. The sequence goes on from CALHKJ010000034.1 coordinate 2,723, forward strand.
AAGAGATCAATACTGGCAAACCAATTTTGGTTTTAAATTCTCATCAGGATACAGTTAGGCCAACAGAAGGCTGGACTGTAGATCCATTTGCTCCACTCCAGAACGGTGATAAGATTACTGGTTTGGGTAGCAATGATGCAGGTGCCAGTTTGGTCTCCTTGTTGATGTGTTTTATTCATTATTATGAAACAAACTTACCCTACCAATTGTATTGGATAGCTTCTGCAGAGGAGGAGATTTCGGGAAAGGGAGGACTGCGTAGAGTCTTGGAGGAAGTTAATTTCAATCCAGATTTTGCTATTGTGGGTGAACCCACTCAAACAAATTTGGCAATAGCTGAGAAAGGCTTGTTGGTCATAGATGCATATACGAAAGGAACAAGTGGACATGCCGCACATCCTAATCCTGACAATGCTCTTTTGCACGCTGTTGATAGCATTCAGAAAATTAGTAATATTCGGTTTGAACGAGAGAGTGAAGTTTTAGGTCCTGTAAAACTGACAGTAACACAAATCAATGCAGGAAGTCAGCACAATGTTATTCCAGATCATTGCCACTTTGTAGTTGACTGTCGGGTAAATGAAGAATACAGCAACCAAGAAGTTATTGATATATTAAGTTCTCAACTTAATATAGAACTTAAGCCGCGTTCTACTCATCTCAATTCATCGAAAACTCCAATAGAGCATCCGATTGTTCAAAAAGGAATATTGTTGGGAAAAGAAATATATGGCTCACCTACCTTATCAGACCAAGTATTTTTTCAGTGCCCAAGTATTAAAGTAGGACCTGGCGAATCTACTCGTTCGCATCAGGCAGACGAATATATTTTGGTATCGGAAATTGAAGAGGGAATTAGAACTTATATCCATCTTGTTAATTAAAATTAAAATGCCTTGTGCGCCGTAGCATAGAGTAGGCGAGAAAAATAAAATGCCTTGTGCGCCGTGGCCTAAAGTAGGCGAGAAAATTAAAATGCCCTGCACGCCGCAGCATTGCGTAGGCGAGAAAATTAATAAAGAAATAAATATGAAACTTTGGACTAGTGAAAATAATATTGACAAG
>CALHKJ010000035.1 GCA_938033975.1 uncultured Saprospiraceae bacterium
AATCATCATGATCAGCTCTAAAAACAAATCCAATCCAAGAATCATTAAATGGGGTTCTTACCTTTGCTTGTTTTTTGCACTTGTTTTTCTTCACTCATGCTCTAAGGAAGAGGAACCATCGATTGAAGACAATTACAGAGAGTACAAAGTTTTAGAGGAGGTGACAACTGAAGATGGAGATTTTTTCAGAATTGAAAGAATTGACACCATGACGATTTTTGACTATGATACTAAAGAAGAAACAACAGAAATCGTAAGAAGTGTAGTACAAGTATATAAAACACCTGAGGTTATGCCTGTTTTTGGTGATTGTTCAAATATTAGCGATGTAGAAGAAAAATATGCATGCTCAAATGAAGCTTTACTTAAATTCATTTACTCCAATCTGACCTATCCAAAAGAAGCAAAAGACAATGGTGTTCAAGGAATGAATGTGGTTCAATTTGTTATTACCGAAAACGGAAAGCTTCAAAATATAGAATTTGTCAAAAGCATCGAACACGGAACCAACGACGCCATCATACATGTACTAGAAAAAATGGATGAAAAAAATGAATGGACTGCAGGTCGTCATCATGGTAAAAATGTTGCCACACAATTTACCCTTCCAGTCAAATTTAAATTGGAAGGCTAGACTATTGTAAAACATAGTTTTAGAAAGAGACCTTTGTTTATCATAGGTCTCTTTTTTGATTTTGGATGTTGGATTTATGATGTAAGATTAATTTACTCTCTGTTGAAAAAGCCTTCCTGAAACTGCTAGGCATCTTTGGGCTTACCTAGCAAACTTCAATAAGCTTAAAATTCTTCCCAAATCTAAGGATATCTAAGGATAGAGGGATTGACGACAGAAGTTCCCAATACAATCTTACCAAATCCACAAAATCCACATTCTGACAATTGGAAGTCTTGAATCTGGTGTCTAGAAGTCTAAAGACTAAGAGAGAACAATAAATTTCGTAATTTCATTTGCAAAGTAAGCCAATGAAAAAATTACTGTTTCTCAGTGTCCTGACAAGTCTTCTTTTTTCTTGTAAAACAAAGAAAGAACTTCCAAACCTTAACACTGTGGATATCCAAGAAGAATTAGCTCTCCATGACAAACTAGCTCAAGAATACATCATTGTGGATGGGCATGTTGATCTACCATATCGCCTTAGAGTGATGAACTTTAGATTGGAGAAGGAATTTTTAGAAATACCGGTAAAGTCTGATAAAGGTGACTTTGATTATTACCGATCAAAAGAAGGAGGGCTGGATGCTCCTTTCATGTCTATTTATCTGCCCGCTGATTATCAAAAAGATCCTGGTAGATCTAAGGAGCTTGCTGATTCATTGATCAATATGGTAGAAGCAATCTGTGAAAAAAATCCACGCTTTTTTGAAATCGCTTACACTCCAGAAGATGTGGAAAGAATTGCCAAAGCTGGAAAAGTTGCATTACCGATGGGCATGGAAAATGGCTCGGGTATCGAAGAGGACCTAAGCAACATAAAATATTTTGCAGATCGAGGCATCAATTATATCACGCTCACCCACTCCAAGGACAATCTAATTTGTGATTCATCTTATGATACAACAAGAACTTGGAACGGATTAAGTCCATTCGGATTCCAAGTCATTGAAGAAATGAACAAGACAGGAGTCATGGTTGATATTTCACACGTATCTGATTCTACTTTTTATCAGGCCATTGAACATTCTAAAGTACCAGTCATTGCATCTCATTCTTCATGCAGAAAATTTATTCCGGATTTTGAAAGAAACATGAGTGACGATATGCTTAGGGTGCTTGGAGAAAAAGATGGTGTTATCATGATCAACTTTGGCTCCACCTTCGTTGATCAAGAAGTCAAAGCTCAAAGATGGCAGCTTGGTGTGGACATGAATCAATATTTGGAGTCAAAAGGAATGACACGAGAAAGCCCAGGCGCTAAAGAAGAAATGGAAAGGTATATGGCAGAAAGCGAGCTAAGTTTTTCTGATGTATCTGTAGTCGCAGATCACATTGATCATGTTGTTAAGATTGCAGGCATTGACCATGTGGGATTTGGTTCTGATTATGACGGCGTAGGAGATTCCCTTCCTACAGGCCTTAAAGACGTATCCGACTACCCTAACCTCATCAAAGAATTATTGGATAGAGGCTACAAACCTGAGGATATTCAAAAAATTTGTTCCGGTAATGTGATGAGAGTTTGGAAAGAAACTGAAGCTTACGCAAATAGAAATAATTGACTTTCTGACCACTATATATTTAAAATATTTGAATATGTTTAGTACTTTACACTAAAAGATATTATTCTTTTGGGGCGTGCAACGATTAAGTTGTCTATTATATAATAACAATAGAAAAACCCAAGTTTCCTATTTTATTAGTATGACACAATCGAAACATTTTTAGATTATGAAGTTCACTAAACTATTAGTTGTACTACTCGCAGTGTTGACCATTTTTGGTTGTAGAAAGGATATAGATGGTGTTACTACCCAAACAACCGTTAGCCCTTCCATTCCAATACTTCAAGAAACCTCTCTCCAAGGCCTGGTAGTTGATCAAAACGATCAACCGATCGCTGGAGCAAGAGTTGAATTTACCAACATCACACGAACAAGTGACGAAAATGGATATTTCAAATTTGAAAGTATAGATATCAATGAAAAAGGCTTCAAAACCAACTTTAAAAAGGATGGATATTTTGAAGCTTTCAAATTTGTATTTCCTTCTGAATCCAATGAGACCTATATCAAGGTTATGTTGATAGAAAAACCTGAAGCTCAAACTTTCAATGCGGCGTCAGGAGGCGATATTGAAATTGATGGAGCAAGTATAAGTTTTAAAGCAAATTCAATTGTTCTGGAGGGAACCACACAATCATATACAGGAACAGTGACAGCATTCTTTCATTGGTACGATCCAGGGTCTTTCGAAACAGCTTTGAGCATGCCTGGAAACCTAACTGGTATCAATTTAGAAAATGAATTTGTTTCTTTATCAACCTATGGTATGGTAGCTGTAGAATTATATGATGACAATGGCAATGAATTAAATCTTGCAACTAACACTACTGCAACTTTATCTATGGAGGCACCAGATGTCAATACACTACCTGGAGTGATGCCTACATGGTCTATGAATGAGGAAACCGGTTTTTGGGAAGAAGAAGGTGAAGCAACTTTGATTAATGGAAACTACGTTGCAGAGGTTTCTCACTTTTCATTCTGGAATTGTGATGATCCATATACCCTAGTATTTATAGATGGGCTTATACAAACTGGAGACAATATTCCCGTATCTAATGCCTATGTGAAAATTAGAATCATTGGCACTTCACAATGTGGAGGTGGTTATACAAATGCAGAAGGTGAATTTTCAGGGTATGTTCCTAAAGACCAAGCATTAGAAATAACAATTTATGATGAATGCGGTGATGAAGTGTATATAGGACCACTTGGAGAGTTCTCAGAAGACACCAGCCTGCCACCTACCTTTGTTAGTTTGCAAAATGAATCAATGAAAATTAAAGGTACGGTAATATGTGAAGGTGAGGCTGTTACCTCTGGTTATGTGAAAATCTCTTATGGTGATGAGCGCTATACTTTTATCGATCTTGATAGCGAAGGTAATTTTGAAGTAAATAGATTATTATGTGCAGTTGACTTCACTGAAATATCTTTGTTTGCGATTAACACAGATCTAGCAACTACCAGTGATGAAATAGTCTCGGATTCGATATTTGGTAATTTAATTGACTTAGGAGAAATAGATGCTTGTGAGATTGAGTTTGATGAATGGTTTAATTATTCAATTGATGGTGGAGAACAAGGATCACTATATGAAGTTGATGCTATCTATGGTGTGCCAGGTTTGGTTATTAGAGCAGGAATCGAATCTGCTGAAATATTTGACGAAGTGCATATTAGAATTTTTGACGCAATCTTAGGCATTAATAATCCAATCATCTTTGGTTTTGATGACCTATGGGATGAATATATATCTTGCACCGCTGAAGAATGCCAAAATATCGAAATAAATCTGACAAACTTTGACAGATTCAGCGGTGGTTATTTGGAAGGAACATATGCTGGAACTATAGATATTGATGGAGACCCTATACTCCTAGAAGGTGACTTCAGGATTAGAATCAGTGAATATGTTCCTATTGCAAAAATTTCTGGTAGAATGTGGCTAGATGTTAATGCTAATGGTTTGTATGATGATGGAGAACCGCCGGTTCACAATGACAATTTGTTTTTCAAAACACAATCTTCTGGAGGATATCAAGCTATTACTGAAGAATCTGGAGATTTCTTTGGCTATGTGCCAGCTGACGAACCATTTTTTATGGAGTATGAGTTTTCTGTAAATGAAACTGCAACCTTACAGGATGTAGGTACAGATGAAACTATCGACAGTGATTTTAGTGCAGATGGCATTACGGAATCTTTCCAATTTAGTGAAGGTGAAGAATATAGAGATATTGGTTTGGGGCTTATAGAAATTGAGACCCTTGAATGCATGGCTATTGGACAGAGTACGATCTTTACATGCGAAGGCAATGGAAATAATCTAGAAGTCGCTGTTACATCCGGCACACCTCCTTACTCCTATCTTTGGAGTAATGGGCAAACAACTGAAAGTATTTTTGCTAGTCAAGATGGATTCTACTCAGTTACTGTCACAGATGCTAATGGCTCACAATGTGAGCAAATGTTTGATCTAATTTATGATCTCTCATCACCAGTTGATTTTGAAGTTAATAATCCAACTTGTGGAAACTCTAACGGTTCGATACAAGCAAACAACGAAAACTTTTTTAGCGAAATATTCTGGCAGAATTCAGATTTACAAGGCTTTAACCTTGAAAACTTGGAGCCTGGAACTTATGTCTACGATGCTTTCGATCAAAATGGATGCTTTATCTCAAGTAGTGTTACGCTACAAAATATAAACACTGTTATAGGAAATCAAGCTTGGATAGATGCACCAGGAGGTGAAATCAATTTATTTGATTCTGGTGATAGCCCATTACAAGGGGTAACAGTTAATTTATTAGATGCAGTGAGTCTTGAAGTTGTTGAATCTCAAGTGACAGATGAAAACGGAAATTATTTGATGATGGGAGAATTTGAAGGAGATTACATTATGGAATTTATACCACCGGCAGGGTATGAATTCGTTGAAAACTGGAATGATATTGATGATGTACAAAATAGTGATGTAAATCCAGACACTGGTCGAACAGGGGTCTTTAATGTTGAATGTGGAGAATTTATACTATATATTGATGCAGGGCTGAAGGAATAGATGTGAACTTTTAAAAATTAAATGCTGAGCAATCCAGAAATAAAACTACTCGTAACTGGTTGTGTCAAAAAAGACCCGACTGCACAGAAAGAACTTGTGGAAAAGTTCTCTTCTATGCTCTACACAGTGTGCCTT
>CALHKJ010000036.1 GCA_938033975.1 uncultured Saprospiraceae bacterium
AACTTGCTTCTGCTGCTTGGTTGTTTTTACTATACTGTACAACCTTATTGAATGCCATGATAGCTTGATCATTCTCACCCTTGCTAAGTAAGGCTTTTGCTTTATAGAAATTGACTTTTGCAATTTCATAGTCTTCAAGATCTTTGGATTGAAGCATGTTTTCTGATACTGTGAGTAAGTCAGTATAATTTTCACTGTTATACAAAGAGACGACAGCAATTTCGAAAAAATCCTTTCTTTCTGAATCAGACAAATTGAGAGTAAGTGCTTCTTTTGCCAATTGAGCTGAGGATACATAATCATTTTCATGATTGAAAGCTATTAGTGCAGCCTTTTTTAAGGCTTCATCATAGTATTTCCCTTTTTGAGATTGTAATGATTCTTGATAACTATCCAAGGCTTCTGAGTAGTCTTTCATTTGACTATAAGATTCACCACGGTAGTACATCGCTTCGGAGGCATAATATCCTTTTGGAAAATTGTCGAGATATTTATCAAAGCCAATAATAGCTTCTCGATAGTTGGCGTCTCTAAACTTTTTATTTGCAACTGTAAAACTCAATGAGTCTTTTGAAAAGTCATCTACTTCAAGTCCAGCTTCATTTCTTGCAAAATCAAAATAGGATTGTGGATCATTTAAATCCTCAACATATATTTCTTCTAATGCTTTTAATGCTTGTTTTTTTTCAGCTCCACTTGCATTAGACTTGAATACCATTTGATAGTATTCAAGTGATTGCTTCATGTCGCCATCATTGTAACTTATTAAAGCTGAACGTAAAAGGGCAGGGACGTAGTAGTCATTATTATCTTTACCAAGAGCAACTAACTTTTTATATTCACCTAAAGCCTCTATGGGTTTATTTAATGATTGATAATTTTGAGCATTAAAGTAAAGTGCTTCATCAACATATTTTGAACCAGACCTTGTATTGACCAAATCATCCATTGCTAGGATCGCTTCGTAGATGTTTCCTTGTGCGGCTTCAATATTTCCTAATTGAAACATCACATAATCTAGATTCTGATTTTCATTCCTTTTAGCTCGCTGATAATATTGTTTGGCTGCTTGATAATCATTATTCATATAAAGACAATCACCACTTCTCGCCAATACATCAAAATGAGCTTCTTGAGAATGCACATTGCTTTGATAGGCTTGATCTGCTTCTTGAAAATCTATGGCCGCTTGGTTTAATTGACCTTGTTTATAAGATTGATATGCTGCAAGATATTTTGCATTGAAAAATAAATCTTGAGATCTGACACTGCTATTTGAAAAGAGCTTATTAAGATATTCATGGCTTCGGCTTAGTTTCCCTTGTTTGTCATAAATATTTGCAAGCCAATATTGTGATTCAAGCTTAATATCTTCCTTGCCTGGAGTTTCTTCAGCTATGTTAAAAAAAGTAAGTGCTTTCAGTTCGTTATTATCCGACATGCTGTTTAGTGCAGACTTAAAGGCCAAACTCTGATAAGCTTCTAAAATTTTTCTAGATTTTGAAGGCAGCTGTTCTATGGTCAACATAGCAGTTTCGTAATCGTTAGACCTTATTAATATATCACCAAGTAAATCCTGTGCTTCCTGATAATCTGCATCCTCTTTAGAATAACTCGTCAATGTTTTTATAGAAGCTCTATCATTACCTAGCTCGTAAGACATCTTTGCAAAATTCAATTTTGCAATCGCTTGGAGCTCAGGATCAGAACTATTGTTCATGACATTTTTGAAGGCTGTTAAAGCAGATTGTTTCTCTCCGGTTTTTAAATAACAATCAGCTAAATAATAATTTACAATCTGTCCAAGCTCTTTATCAGTATTCTTAATCTCAAGAAATAGTGGTATCGCTTCTGCAAATTCCCCTAGCTGATAATGAGTGTAGGCAATTTGATAGAATTCTTCTTTGTTTAATTTGTCAACATTCTTTTCATAGATATTAAAATGAATAAGAGCATTCCTAAAATCACTTTGTTTAAAATATGATTGACCTATCAACTTTTCAATTTCAAAAATATTTTCTGTGCTTTCAAATTGTACTTGCTCTTTTCCATAATTTATTACTGTGTCATATTTACCTTGAGTGAAATAAATCTGTGTTAGATAATAGGGTAGATAAGGCTGATAATATGCCACGCCTTTTAATGATTCAAAATCGCTAGCAGTATCTTCAAAATTTCCTAAAAAGTAATTACTCATGCCTCGATAATATCGATTGGCATCTCGATAGTCTTTTGTTTTTTGATTTAGACTTTTGTTGATATAAACAAGTGATTCATCAAATCGATAATTGACTAAACTTAAATAACCAAGTTTGAAAAAATACTCTTCAAGAAATTTATCATCCAGTGAGGCTTCATTTATTTCTTTTAGAATTCTATAAGCTTCAGAGTAAGCTTGTTTTGAAAAATAAATTGAGGCAAGTATTGTTTGGTTGATGGCAAGATCACTGGGATTTAAATTCAAACGAATTTGTTCAAGAAGTAAATCTTCTGCTCGATTTTCATCTAGAAGTTTAGACCAATATGCATAAAGTTGTTGATGATCTTTTGCATAATTATTCCGTTCAGAATCTTTATAGGCTACACCAAATAAAGTTGTTCTTTCTGAATCAGATCCATCATAAAGAAAATTATCAAAAGCTTTAAACTGTGAAGTTTCTTGAGCTGATAGGCTGCCAATAAAAAAGAAAAAACTTACAATGATCAGAGACCTCATCAATCTTTATTTAGTAGTCATGAAATACCAAACAAAGATATTAAAGAATTCTTTAATATGTAGTTAAATCCCTGATTTTAAACAACTTAGATTTTGAAGTCCAATATGGTCTTTTCAATGATATCGCAACATTCGTGCAATTGAGCTTCATTGATGACCAAAGGAGGAGCAAATCTGATTTTATTACCATGCGTAGGCTTAGCCAATAAGCCATTATCTCTTAAAGCAAGACAGATATTCCAAGCAGTTTTACTGTCTTCTGTATCATTGATTACTATCGCATTCAAAAGACCCTTTCCTCTTACCAAAGTAACTAGATCACACTTATCAATCAATGCTTGCATTCTTTCTCTGAAAATAACACCCATGTTATATGCATTCTCAGCTAGGTTTTCATCTTTAATCACATCAAGAGCAGCCATAGCAACCGCGCATGCCAATGGATTTCCTCCAAAAGTAGATCCATGTTCTCCAGGTTTGATACACATCATGATTTCATCGTCTGCCAATACAGCAGAAACAGGAAATACTCCACCTGAAAGTGCCTTTCCTAAAATTAGAATATCAGGCTTCGCAACTCTTGCTGAAGGACATTTGCCATCACAGCCACAATCTTGTAAGCATGTTGCCAACAACTTACCTGTTCTAGCAACGCCTGTTTGAACTTCATCTGCGATGAATAAAACATTGTTTTTCTTACACAGATCGTAAGCTCCTTTCAGGTATCCTTCATCTGGAACATAAACACCAGCTTCACCTTGTATAGGTTCAACTATAAAGCCAGCAGTATTTGGATCTTGTAAAGCTACTTCTAATGCCTCAAGATCATTGTAAGGAATAACTTCCAGTCCTGGCATAAATGGCCCAAATCCTTTTGTAGCACCTGGATCAACAGAGGCAGATATAACTGCTAAGGTTCTGCCATGAAAATTTCCATGAGCAAATATGATCTTTGCTTTATTGGTATCTATTCCTTTTTTCTCGTATGCCCATTTACGGCAAACCTTCAAAGCGGTTTCTACTGCTTCTACACCTGTATTGATAGGCAAAACCTTATCGTAACCAAAATAGCTAGTAATGTATTGCTCATATTTTCCAAGCATATCATTATAAAATGCTCTGGAAGTTAAGGTCAAATTTTGTGCTTGATTGGTCATTGCTCCAACAATTTTTGGGTGACAATGGCCTTGGTTTACGGCAGAGTAAGCTGACAGGAAATCATAATATTGCTTTCCTTCTACATC
>CALHKJ010000037.1 GCA_938033975.1 uncultured Saprospiraceae bacterium
CATTATTGGCTTGTCAAATATGGTCATCAATTTGTTGGCCTTTGTATCGTAAGCATGAACCATTGAAGTATAGGATCGTCTATATATCGATTTCACATCTGACTCAATCATGATATACGATTCATCATCATTGAATTTATAGCTAGACATTTCTGCATCAAATCCTTTGCTTTTCAATAAGGTACTATCAATGATATCAGCAACATATTTTCCAGTAGTGACATCATATTTCTTGATCGCCTTGTCCTCTAATCTTGCATAGTGCTTTCCATCCTTCATAAAATTAAAACCAGGAACTCTTTTGTCAAGAAATTTATAATCCTTCCATATGTCCTCTACGGATATAGCACTTGTTGATTTGCTTTGCGTAAATACAGTGGAAGAAATAAAAAAAAGGATTGGGAAAATAAGAATCGCCTTTCTCATTGAATTTTTTTTGTAAATATAGCAAATGCTTGCATGATATTGGCTCGATAATTCATACTGTTGGATTGAAGTCAGAATACAGACAATGGGAGCCAGAAGAACTATCCAAACTCAAAGCTTAAAACAACAAAGCTAGGAATCTAAGAGTTTTTATCACTTTATTGGAAAGTATTTTGAGTAATAGGCATTATAACTTTTTTTCCAACCTGAGGCCGCCTTGGCGTATAATTTAGATAGTCTAGGTCTTTCGTCGGTGAGAACTTGTATATCATCAAGTTGGAGTTTTTGAGTATCTATCAAATGTTCATACAAATTTGATATTTTTTTAAAGCCTGGTTCTTGATAATTCGTATTTGAGAAATCTTTTTCTACTTCAGAGGCAAGGAAAATTAAATTTCTTGATTCTTCTCTTCCAGGTGTTGCTAATATTTCTGTGTTAAAACCAGATTCTTGAAAAGTTTTGTAAACAGATCTAGCTGCTATGCCTGATTCTCCTTCAAGGTAACCATAGAAGTTTGCCATAATCATTCCATTGGGTTTCAATATTCTCCTTGCATCTTCAAAACCTTCCATTGTCAATAAATGTTCTGGAACAGATTCGCTTAAAAATGTATCATATACAATAATATCATATTGCTTGTCCACGATCTTTACAAAATGTCTAGCGTCATCAATAATCACATTGGTATTGGGATCCATTTTAAAATATTCTATGGAGACATCCCAGATTCTTTTATCAATTTCTACAACATCAACTTCAAAACCCATACGATTAAATTGCTTGACTATTGTTCCTCCGCCAAGTCCCAATAAAAGTACTTTACTCCCTTTTGGAAATATACTCGCAGCTGTAGGAAAATAGTTAGCCCAACTCCAAATGCTATACTGATAATTATTTGCAGCACCAACATAGGTTTGTAAGGTGTTATTAACAATCAATCCCCTACCCATTTTTGCATCACGTGTAATATCATAAGAAGGGTGATCTACAACTTTTACCTGCCCCAATATTCCTTCGGATTCATATAGAACTTTATAATTATCGGGATAGATGGATTTTTTATTAAAAGTTGTAGCACTAAGACCCAATAATAACACAAGTGCAATAATTGCACTATTTCTCTGTTTTCTAAAAAGAGATATTACAGGTAATAAAGCCAAAGCAATTCCTGTAATTATTGCAGGCTTAGTAATACCAAAATTAGGGATGATAAAGAATCCCATCAAGAAGGTCATAAGTATACCCCCTAGAGTAGAAATAGCATAAACATTTCCAGCACTATTTCCTGCATAATCTGCATCGTTTGTGAGTAAATTTATAATAATCGGTGAGGTCATCCCCATAAAAATAAGTGGTGGGACCATAAAAACCAGTAAAGATATTATGGCTCCTGTCTGTAGATTCATATCAATCGTGGCTGCCATAATCCACTTACTAGTTATTGGCATCAAAATTAAGAAGAATGCAGCTGCAACTAATACATAATAAAGTAAGCGAATATCATTTGGATATTTAGCAGAGAGCCTTCCACCTAGAAAGTAGCCTGTTGTCAAACCACCAAGCGTGAGTCCAAGTGCTGCTGCCCAAACATAAAGTGAGGTTCCAAAAAAAGGAGCAAGCATTTTCGCCCCTACTAATTCACATACCATCACTGAACCTCCTTCCAAAAAGGACAAAAAGTATAAAAAAGTTTTGCTAGACTTCATCCTATTTTTTTCAAATAATTAATTCTGATTTAAACAACAAGGGGAAGTAGTTTCCTACTTCCCCAAATATTTAATCTAAAATTAGTTATTTTTTAGTAATGTGCAATAGGATCAGCATTTCCATCTGGATCACCATTTACAGTACCATCTGAATTAAGGCTTCCTAGTAATAACAAGCCACAAACATGAGGTGCTGCCATTGAAGTACCACTGATAGTATTATAACCACCACTTTTCCAAGTTGAGTTAACACTTGAACCAGGCGCGCAATAATCTACAGGAGGATTTCCGTAATTTGAGAAACTTGACCAACCGTCATTAGAAGTCATTGAAGAAACTGTATAAATATTGTTTCCATTTACTCTTGCTGGTGAAGAATTATTAGCATTTGTGGAATCATTTCCTGCAGCCAAAGAGAATGGGCAAGCTGATGAAGCAGCTATGACAGCATTATCTAATGCAGTAGAAATACCTCCACCAAGACTCATATTTGCCGCATCTCCAGCTGAAGCATTTGCCCCTACATAATTTACCCCAGCAATAACTCCTGAGTTAGAACCCTTTCCTCTTCTATCTAAAACTCTAACAGACACGACCTCTGCTCCTGCTGCTACACCAATAACACCTTCAGAATTATCAATTGCAGCAACTGTTCCCGCTACATGCGTACCGTGACCATTTTGGTCATCAGGATTGGAAGATTGACCTCCACCAAGAAATGATTGTGAAAGTTGAACATTTACATTTAAGTCTGGATGATCAAGATCAATACCTGAATCAATAATCCAAGCTCGTAAGCCTGTTCCATCTAAACCACCACCAACTCTTGCAATTCCCCAAGGAGTAGTCTGACCGGTACTACCTCCACCACCGCCTCCACTGCCAGGAGGTCCTCCCATGGCAACTGAAATTGTTTGGTCTTGTTCAATATATTCAATGTCTGGATTCGACCTTAAAGCATTCACTTCCTTTTGTGTAAGTGTAGCAGAAAAACCAGTTAGTGATGAACCATAAACATAACCCATTTTTTCTTTTGAGATACTATTATCTTTTAAAGTTGTCTCTACAAGCTCTTTCATGATTGCCTGTCTTTCTGGATAAGTAATGGCTTCACTTGCTCTTCTACTTACTATTGCATCTTTTTTGTAGACCACGATGTATTGATCTGGAATAACATTGTGTGAATAAGTAATTAAATCCGCCTCAGCTTGAATATAAATATCAGTTGGTTGTTGTTCAACTTCATCTTTCAAGCAACTAATAAAAATCATAGTTGTCATCAGAAACATGAAGGCAATTAAGTTTAAGCTTTTTAATTTCATTTAGATTTTAATTTGTAGTTAATTCAAATTGTTTGAATTCCAATTAATAAGAACTATAGAAAAATATAAACTTAAATGGCTGTATGCGCTCAAGAAAAAGCATTTGTTGGGTAAATGTCAATAAATTCAAATATTATGTAAAGTAGCCAACACTCACCTATTGTGGACTCCGAAGGCACTAAGTTTGAGCCTTTTTGTATAATAATTTGTGTT
>CALHKJ010000038.1 GCA_938033975.1 uncultured Saprospiraceae bacterium
GCTCTTCTGCCTCAGGAACCTTTCTCTCCTCTAACTCATCCAAAGACTCTGCCATATTTACATCAATCTCTGCAACTTTCTCATTTACAAAGGTTGCAATCTGATCAACTCGCTTGCTTAACTCCTGTAAACTATCCCTTACAAGCCCGAAATCATCTTTTAATTTAAATTGTGTTTGAACTAAAGAAACATATCGTGGTGTAGTTTTATCAGTAGTTTTTATGTCACTGATTAATTCTTCTTGATCAAATGAAAGCGTAACTAAGTTTTCAAGTAATTGTCTAAGTGCTGCGATATCTTCTTCTGCTTGTTGAGCTCCACCAGCCTGCATTTTCGACTCCATACTTTCAGCCATCTCCTTCATCTTTTGAGCTGCTTTCTTCTGCTTTTTGGCTGCTTTCTTATTTTCCTTTTGCTCAATATCTTCACTTCCTTTTTCCATTTCTTCTTGTATATCCTCCATTTCTTCTTTGTTGTCTTCACCAATATCTTTTGGTTTGTCCAACTCTTCATTCTTCTTCTCTATTTCTTCCATCTTTTCCTTAGCCTCTTCCATTTCTTTGTTCAACTCATCTTGTTCTTTTTTGAGTTGGTCATTTGGCTTTTCTTCGTTCTCTGTTTTTTCTGCAAGTTCCTCTTGTTTTTCTGCCATCTCGTTGAGTTTTTCAACCATGTCTTTGATTTCTTTCTCAACTTCCAAAGATTTGAAAAGTTCGAGAAGTCTATCCATTTCTTTTTCCATGGTTTCCTCACTCATCTCCATGTCTTCCATCATCTCCATCATCATATCTTTATTCAATTCCTGCATGAGGTCTTGAATTTTTTGCATTAGATCTTTTGTATCTTGATCCAATACCTCTTCAAACATTTCTTGGATTTTCTCTTGCTTTTCCAGTATCTCTTCTTCTCTTTCAGCAAATTCTTCTTGGTTTTCTAGATTCTCTTCAAACTTCTCTTTTGCCTTTTCAAGTTTCTTCTCAAGTTCTTTTTGTCTCTCCAACAGCTTTTCCATTTCCTGTTGCTCTTGGAAAGTCATTTCTTTTTTCTGAAGTAGCTTTTCTCTAAGTTTCTTTAAATCGTCTTGTATCTTTTTAGATTCTTTGAGAGATTCCTCAAGTGTTTTTGTGATCTCCTCTTCGTTTTCATCTTCTTGGTCAACAAACTCTTCTATCGTAGGCTTCTCAAAATTCATGATAGCCGTTTTAGCAGCTTTGCTGCCATTGATAGCATCATTATCTTTTGTTTCAAAGTAGTAGCTGAGCTGATCGCCTGGTTTCAATTCAAAGTCCCTGATATCTAAGGAATGATCATATTGAACATTTCTATCCTTTGGTTGAAGAAGTACTTGGCTTTCTGATTTTTTAGTCAGGCCATTTTTATCTTTTAAGGTGTAGTTGAAAGTTAAAGAAGAAAGACCATAATCATCAGAAGCGTTTCCAATGAAATAAATCAACTCATTGTCAATGCTATCTTGAAATTTTTCAACGTTGATGGTAGGATGATTATCAGGAATAACTCTTAGGCTATAGCTTACAGAGTCTGGAGTTGGAATAAACTCATTGGAGTAGTATACTTTATAAACGTCATCCTTGAAAATTTGCTTGAAGAATCTAAATCTATCAGGCGAATTTCTTTCAGCTTCTTTTCTAGATCCACTATTCTGAAAATTCAATTCAATTTTGTCTGTGTTCTTTGTATCAAAGTTCCATGTTAGTTTGGTACCTAAAGGCACAACCATGTCACCAATATTACTTACGCCTTCGTCTTTGCGATTGATGTAAGAAGGATAATCCATGTATAATGAAAATCCAGAAAGATTTGGTTTAGGAAGAACCTTTAATGTTGCAGGTCTAGAAACTACACTTCCTGAATATATTTCAAATTCAATATCCTTTTGGACCTTATTGAAAACGTATTGAAATTTGCCTGGAGCGACCCTATTCAATCTGTATTGAAAATCTCCAAACCTTATAAAAGCATCATTAGGTATTGCAGCTCCTGATACATCTATATCCAAGGTGTAATCTTGATACTGCACCACTTCTAAGTTATCATTGACAAGGTCAAAATGGAAAGGTGCATCTCTTTCAAATTCCTTGTCATTATTAATCAACCTGTGCGTACTATCCTTTATTAGGCTAGGAGCAGTGGTTACAATAAAAAGGAGAAGCAAGAAAGGAGGAAGTGCATACTTTAAATACTTGCGATTATTTTTAAGATCAATAGCTGTTTTAAAAGGAACAGGTTTAATCTGTTCTGACTTTTGATTGATACTAGCTTCAATCAGTGAGTTGTCCTCAATTTGGCTACTCTGTTGTTTGAGTTGAAGGATATTTAGTAATCTATCTTTGACATCACCAAAATGGTTGCCAATAATACCTGCCGCTTGTTCATGGCTAATAACTGAACCGAGTCTGAAGTATTTGAGAAGTGGGATTAATACGAGGTAGCCAAAAGAGGCTAGAGAAATTCCAATGAAGCTGTAGAAGAAAATTTTTCTTACTCCTTTGTCGAAGTAAAAATTGTGTTCTAGTAGGTTAAAAGCTAAAAACAATCCTAGAATAATTGCTACGCTGTAGAGAAATCCTCTTATAAGTTGATTGAGGTAAAACTTTCTGATAAATTGATCCAGCTTATTAATCAATAAATCATAACTGCTCATTTTCTCCATTTTATTCCTTAAGTGCTTTGCGGAAAATACCCAAACGCCGAGATTGACTAAACGAACTATAAAAATCGTCTTTTATGACTAAAAAGTCAATATATACTATAGGATAAAGTGTTAAGTACCTAAATTGGTTCTGTATTTAACCAATAATTCCTCATCCTCTTCATTTTCGATGATTTCTTCTACTATTTTGTTCAATTTTCCAATGGTAGTGGTCAGAAGAGCGGATTCTCCCTCAGGTGTAACTTCTAGCTGAGCGACCAAATCACTTTTTAATTTTAAGATATTGGAGGTTGAAACATATTTTTTGTAGCTATTTTCTTCCTTTTTCATCGAAATTGTCCTCAAAGCATTGACTGCAACCAGCATATTTTCTGGATCGCATTTGCTGGCTAATTCATATTGATATGTAGAAATTGGGAAGAATTTATAGATGTCAGAGGCAATAAGCGCATCATTTAAATAAGGCAAATATTTTGGGTTAGATCCTTTAGAGAACAAATCAAGTAGTGTAATTGCCATTGACTTGCTGTATTTTTCGTACAATTTTTCTGCCTTAGCTAGACCTAATTCTTCATCCTGTGTATATATTATTTTTAATGCTTGAGAAATGACTGGTACCGCTTTTTCTGTATCGATTAATTTCTGAGCCACTTCAAAAGCGGCATTCTGGTCATTTTTTGAAAGCAATCGTAAAGCATCTTTTCTAACTCTAGAGTGAGGATCTGACAAGGCCATACTTTTTATTTTTTCCGCGTCAAATTCTAAATACCTATACGAAAGGCCCAATTTCCTAAACTCGTAATAAGGGTCATCCAATGCTTTTCTAAAAATATCTTTCGCTCTGTCATTGTTTCTCAACTTGGTCAAAGCCAATTTTTTATCAATAAAATGTGGTGACATTTTAAAGAGTGCTTTTAGTTGAGCAGTGGAATAAATTTCTTTGGTGTCTGCAAGTAAATATCTGTTACCATCTAAGATCGTAACCAAGGGTTCCTCTTTTAGAGGAATTGTAAATGATTGATTTCTTTGATTGATTAATAAAGGATGCATCTGCACGCTCCCATCCTCAAAATAAATTGCCACTTCGACTGGAAGTTGAAAAATATATTTGTGGTCAGCTTCATTTTGAATTTGTGCAACAGAAATTTTCAATTCATTTGACTTAAAGTCAAAATTGTAGTCAACCTCAAGTTCTGGGTGTCCGTCAGAAAAGTACCATTGATCAAAAAACCATCTCAAATCTTTTCCAGTAACTTCTTCAAAAGCTAATCTTAGTTCATCAGCTTCTACAGAACTATATTCATTGTCTTTGAGGTATTTGCTTAAAGAATCAAAAAATGCATCATCACCAACTATATTTCTAAGCATGTGCAATACCAATCCACCTTTATTGTAACTATGGGCATCAAACATATCTTCTTTGTTTTCATAGCTATAGTGTATCAATGGGTGGGTATTGTTGAGAGCTGATTCAATGTATGTTTTCATCTCATCATGTCGATGATGCTCTGCGGATGTCTTACCATATTTATGTTCTTGCCAAAGGTATTCGCTGTAATTTGCAAATCCTTCATTAAGAGTTAAGTTGGCCCAATTTTCACAAGTAACTAAATCTCCAAACCAATGATGAAACAATTCATGGGCTACAATATTATCATTGTGGTTGTCTATTAATTCTGCAGAAGTTTTTTGAACAAAGTCTCCATAGATAGATGCAGAAGTATTTTCCATAGCTCCCGATACAAAATCTCTAACTACTACTTGAGAATATTTGTCCCAAGGATATTTATAATCTAAAATATCAGAAAAGAATTCTAACATTTCTGGTGTATGATTAAAAATCATTTTTGCATCATCCTCATACTCAGGTTCTACATAATAGTTAACAGGCAGGTTTTCCCAATTATCTTCTACAACTGCATATTCACCAATGGCCATCATAAATAAATATGGTGTGTGAGGTTTTTCTTGTTTCCAATGATCAGTTCTAGTTCCATCGGGATTGTTTTTAGAATTTATCAACTTTCCATTTGACAGGGTAGTAAATCGATCTTCAACAGTTATAAGAATTTCCTGGCTACATCTTTCAACAGGTTTGTCGATGGTTGGAAACCACTTAGAGTTGTTTTCTGTTTCCCCTTGTGTCCAAATTTGTTGTGGCTTGTATATGTTTTCGTTGGTTGGATTGATAAAAAACAAACCTTTATCACTAGTAATAGCGGCATTGCCACCTTCCTTTGTGTCGGATGGTTTAGCGGTGTAGTCAATTTTTATTTTATATTTTTCTCCACGTTTGTACGTTCTGTCCAATTTTATAAAAACCTTGGTGCTATCATATTGATAGTTAAGCTTCTTTCCACTTCCATTTGTAATAGAATGTAGGTCAAAACCTACTGCATCGAGTTCCAGTTTGTCGGATACATAATAGATTGGAGTTAATTCTAATTCTGCTTTCCCTATTACTTGTTCTTTTTCCCAATCGAAGGCTATTTCTAATTTTGTATGAATTAGATCATGAGCTCTTTCGTAGGTGCCATGGTAGACCGGTAGGCTATCAGAAAGCTTGGTGTTGCTTTTGGTAAGGATTGGTTTGGCAGAGACTACTAGGGTATCAAGGTCGCGCAGGTCCATTTCTTCCTGAACAATTACTTGTTGAGGTTTGCATGAAATGCAACAAAGAATAAGCAAGAAATAGCTAATGGATCTCATCGCGTCAAAAATAACCAATAGATTTTGAATTTAAGACGATTCTATGTGTCGAATGGTCTGTGTAATTCGTTAAAATGTCACTTAATTTCAATGATATGCTTACTATATTGCATTGTGCAATTGCATCTACTCATAGAATCACCTTTTTATACGGATCGTATCGTCAATAAGATGGCTATGCATAGTCAAGAAGAACAGTCTTTTGTCAGGATTAGGTCACACAAGGATGTATTATGGGAGGATGTAAATGGGCACCAACAAATGTCATTGGTCCAACTAAATCGACATTTGGTCAAGTTAGATATATCTAAGGTTTATATCCATTTTTTGAGTACGACTATTTCTTATATCCTACATAAAACTAATTTGAAGAATAAACCATGTTATTGGATTATGTGGGGAGCGGATTTTTATGGTCTACCAGCATTTAGTGATCAATACTATCTTCCTAAATCGAAACCCTTTGCATGGAAGAACAGTGGATTTAAATCCAAGCTAATTCAGTTTTTGGGTTTACCGTCCTCGAAGTATGTTATGAGTGCTTTTAAACACATTAATTATTTTATAGGATATGAGGAGGAATTTGAGCTTACGCAAATGGCATTACAACACAATATGAAATTTCTTCCTTGGGAATACTACTTCAATATTCAAGAACTTGAAATGTCGGAGGTTAATCAAGGAGACGGAACAATTCTTCTAGGCAATTCTGATGATCCAATGAATAACCATCTTGACACCTTAGAAAAATTGGAATCGGTACTTTCAGAAAATCAAAAAATAATAATACCCATTGCTGGTGCAAAAGATGGGTATTTAAAAGCATTAAGAGACTATCAGAGTAGGTCGATTGCTGATATTCAAATGGTAGATAAATTTATGGATAGTTCTGCTTTTTTCAAACTGATGGCAGAGGTGAGCTATGTAGTTTATGGCCATTTAAGACAGCAAGGGGTAGGGACTATTTTGCCTCTGTTATATGCAGGGAAGAAAGCATTTTTGTGGGAGGCCAATCCATTGGCTCAAACTTTAACAAGGTGGGGATTAAAAACGAATTCTTTGGATAAGATTTCTGTCCAAGATATTTCCTTGCTTTCTGCCGTTGAAGTGGAGCAAAATCGAAAAGCTATTGAAAGAATCCTATCTGTTAATGCTGATAAAGAAAGATGGGAGAAAATATTGAATTAGAATTTCAATACTTTCTCCCATCAGAATAAATCTTAATCAGTTATTATTTTCTTTTCGGATGTACCAAGGTCATCTCATCAATCAAGTGTGTCGCACCAGCAAATTTATCTACGATAAAAAGTACAAACCTTGCATCCACCATGATGTTTCTGCAAATTGATTTGTCGTAGTTTATGTCACTCATGGTACCTTCCCAAACTCTATCAAAGTTAAGGCCTACTAGATTGCCATAAGCATCAATAGCAGGACTACCTGAGTTTCCTCCAGTGGTATGATTTGATCCTAAAAAGCAAACTGGCACTTTACCATTAGCATCAGCATACTGACCATAGTCTTTACTTTCGTATAACTCAATCAATTTTGGATGAACATCAAATTCATAATCACCAGGAACATACTTTTCTATTACACCATCTAGGTAAGTAACAGGGTTGTAGTAAACTCCATCTCTAGGTGCATAACCATTAACCTGACCATAGGTTACACGCATTGTAGAGTTTGCATCTGGATAGAATCTTTTCTCTGGGAAAGTTTCTATGATGGCTTGCATGTATTTTCTTTGGTGCTCATCCAATTGAGCTCTGTATTCATTGTATGGTTGATTGACCTTTTCATCAATCAGGCTGCTCCAAGAACTAGATAGCTTGTAAGCAGGATCCATTTTCAATTTTTTAATAGCTTCTGCTGGTTCGAGGGAAAGTAGAGCCATCATTTTGTCCTTGTTAGGAATAGATGAATTTTTGTAGATGTCATTTGCTAAGATCTGAAAATCCTCAGCCTTCTTGTTTTTTAACTCGTCAGGAACATACATGCTGTTGACATTCTTGGCATACATTTCAGTTAGAGCTGCGAAGACCTCTTTATCTATTTCTGGTCGGTAGTCTTTATAGAACCCTTCTAAATAACCGATAACTCTTTGAGCATAGGATTTATAAGCGTCTTCTCCATTTGATTCATAACGACTTACCAATCTTCCAAGAATTGAAGTAACAGAAAGTAATTCTATATTTCTGCTCGCCACTTCACTGTAATAATCTCTTGTAAAGGCATATGGCTCAATATCTTTATAGAGTTGATCCATTTGCGGAAGCAAAGACACATTAGCAGGTGTTGCTTTATTTTTCATTTTGAACTCATCCTCAAATTTTTTCTTTTTGTCAATCGCATTAGTTTTTACCAAGCCTTGACTTTCGCCGATCCACTTTTTCCAATAGTTTGCAACTCGTGCAAATTTTGAAGCATATTGGATTCTTACCTCTTCGTCTGCTCTCATTTTCTTATCTAAGATTGCCAAAGCAGTTTCTCTAATTTCGATTTTAGCAGGGTTGAGTGTTTCTACAATTTGTTCTACTGCAGATGCAGGTAGATATTGATTTGTTCTTCCAGGAAAACCAAATACCATTGTGAAGTCACCTTCTTCAACACCATCTAATGAGATCGGCAAAAAGTGTTTTGGGTTATATGGTTTGTTATTTTCAGAATACTCAGCAGGTTCGTTGTTTGGTCCTGCATAGATTCTAAATAAAGCAAAGTCTCCTGTGTGTCTTGGCCACACCCAATTGTCTGTATCTGCT
>CALHKJ010000039.1 GCA_938033975.1 uncultured Saprospiraceae bacterium
TACAACCTTCACGATATACAAATTGGAAGAGAAGAGGAAAATGTAAATCTTTTTATGCACCTTAGAAAAGAAGAAAGCACTAAGGCCTTCTTTGATCAGTATAATTCATTGAATGGTGGCAAACCATTTGATTTGGCGTAATAGGTATTATAAAAAGTTTGTAATAAAAAAGCAAGGTCTGGACTTTATCTGTAAGTCCAGACCTTGTTATTTGGCCTATAATCAATAATGGATTAAGTAAGCTATACCAAATTTTTCAGATATAAATCCTCACCAGGCCAAGAAATGAAATTCCAAATTAGCGAAAGCTGAATCTAGTTAAATTACTTAATAATTAACCTTATTAACTATATTGTAAGAGCTTAATTAGATCTTCAAAAAAATAGTGGAATGAAAAAAATCTATTTTCTAATCTTGACTTTAATATTCTTTCTTTTTCTATGTGCCTGCGGTGATCAACCAACAAAAGCCAATAATAAACCTGTCATCAAGGAGTCACAAAAGACTTCTGAGACTGTAGAAAAAAAGGAGAAAACTTCTAGTGCACCGAAAATAAAAATGACAGCAGAATTAAAACGAGGCAAGAAAATGTTTATTCTTTGTAAAGCATGTCACAGTGTTGAAAAAGGGGAAGCACACAAAACAGGTCCAAATTTACACCAGGTTTTTGGTTCTAAGGCCGCTTCCAAAATTGGCTTTAATTATTCAGATGCTCTAAAGTCTTCGGATATTGTATGGGACGAGACACATCTGAGAAGTTGGCTATCTAAGCCGATGGATTATATCCCTGGCACATCAATGGCCTTTATCGGTATCAAAGATAAAAAAGATCAGACAGCACTCATCAATTACTTAAAGGAGATAACTAAGTAGATTTCTTTCCCTCTAGGTTATGTAGTTTTTTGGTATAGCTTTCCAACAATTTTTCGCGACTCTCTTGGTCGATCCATGAAACTCCAAAGGCAATAAATGGTGATAAAATTTCAAAGCCCACCAATCCAAGAATTCCATCATGGATGTTTTGCAAGATCAAATCAAGACTTCTTTTATTGGCGCCACTAGCACTGTATTTTTCTTTTGGACTCCCAGTTGTTATACAAAGCATGGCTTTCTTTCCAACAAATCTTCCCTTATCATGAAAGCCATAATCACCTCCATAGGCGACTCCATAAGCCATCACTCGATCTACCCATCCCTTAAGGATTGCAGGAAAGCCAAACCACCAAAGAGGAAAATTTAATATGAGTAGATCAGCCTCAGTTAGTTTGTTCATTTCTTGTTTTAAAGTGGGATCAAAGAGATCAAACTTGGAAGCATTCAATTGCTCGAGTGCAAATTTGTAGTAAGCACTATCACTTAAAGCTGTAAAGTCCTTTTTTGATGCCACAGGATTAAAGTCCATTTTGTATAAATCACTTTTATGAACTTCATGGCCATGCTCCGTCAGGATTCTGCTTGCTTGTTTTGCTAAGCTCGAGCAAAAAGAATCTGGATTTTCATGAGCATGAACAATGAGGACCTTCATGAAATTATTTCTTTAACCAATCACCAATGCCGTAAGGGTCCTCCATAGGTGCAGATACATGTTCATGTCTGATTTTCCAATCTCCATCCAATTGCTTCATTACAAAACTTATTCTGAATCTATTTTTAAATTCTCTGTCATTTACCGAAAGGGTAAGATCTGTGATCCCTCCAATCCATGCAACTGCTCCATCAATTTCCTCAAAGGGGCCTTCCGTCCATTCATAGCCTGTCATCTGAATGTCCGATCCACAAAAGTCAGCCCATCCCTTAAAAATTTTGTTTGTACCCATGGTAGAATACCTTGGTCCTTCCAAAATCACATAAGTGGACTCACTGGGTATGTAAGCGGATTCAATACCTGGTATATCTTTGGCGATTACAGCTTCCCAAAATTTTTCTATCCGATGCTGAATTACCATTACATCTTATCTATGTCATCTGCAATTTCGTGCAGTGTTTTGTCGGGATTGGCCATCTGCTCCATTTCTTGTTGGATGATCCTTAATATTCTGGAGATATATTCACTGTGCCATTGCTGACGTTCAGTTTCTATCTGTTTGTTTTTTGGCGTATAACTATTAATGTCTTCTCTAGACACCACACCTTTCTCATCTAACAGTCTTTCAATTGAATCCATTCGTTCTCGCATGACAGCCAGTTCCATACCTATGGCCATGGTAATATTCATTACTCGCTCCACAGCTGGATCCTCAAAAAAGTAAGGTCTTGCTCCTTTGGGTTTATTTGAAGCTATACTTATGTAATCAATTGGATCTTCCATATCTCTTTTTTCAATCTTCTTTTAATTTATTTTTTCCAAGCTCCGAATACATTCCATATTGGAGATCGACCATGATCTTCTGGTTCATCGGCCTTCTGAGTTCCATCATCTAGATCGTTGATCGCCTGAGCACCAATCTGCATAAATTGCTCTCGGTCAAAGCCGCTTTTTTCCAAAAGATCGATAGGATCGATATCATGCATTTTTGACCAATAAGGTTCTGAGTTATTGTAGGCATCCCAATCTCTGATCCATTTTTCATACATGCTCATGTCATCAGTATATTGAGGCTGTTCAATGTGCATGGTAATACCGTTTGGCTTTAAGCAACGATGAATTTCCTTCATTATATTATAGATGGACACTCCACCGGTTTCATGAAGAAACATAGTGGTTTGTATCCAATCAAATGATTCATCCTCAAAAGGTAGTTTGGACGCTTCCGCTTGTACAAATTTCACATTTTCATATCCCAAGGACATGGCTCTCGCATGTCCATAAGAAAGCATTGGTCTGCCTGTATCAATCCCAATGACTTCAGCATCAGGATACATTTTAGCTATAGGCAGGGTATTGTGTCCAATGCCACAACCAATGTCTAATATTCTCTTGGGTTTAAAATCTGGGTTGTTGGCTTTCATCCAATCGGCCATGGCCTTACCACCTCCATCAGAGTAACGTCCCAACAATCCAGCCGTAGTGACAAAAAGACCTCCATCATAATTTGCTGCATTGGATACATCACCTTCAAACAATTCCGTATGATAACTGCCCGGCATGAGATGATTGTCTACTGCCATTAGATAGGGAGGCACCTTGACCTCATCATTGAGTTTCAGTGAATCTTTCCCTTGATTTAATTTGTTGACTTTTTCTTTTAATTCAGCAGCCTGTCTGTAAGTCAATGATCTACCTGCTTGCTGGCGCATTTCCATCGTACATCTGCGCAGTGCTGACCAGGTTTGGTAATGTTGATCTTTTGCCATTGCATCACCCAACTCATCTTTGTTTTCGAAATCTCTTCCTTTTTCCTCCATGAATTTTGGCTGAACTCTATTTTTAAAAGCTGTAGCATTTCCTTGTGAGACATGCGCCAAGTGCTTGTTTAGATTAGCCAGAAAGTTGTACCTCGCTCTTTCATCATGAGTTGTTTCTGGAAACACATCGTGTTTTGCTATTTTGTCGTAGGTCGGTGGTAGATTTTTAGCCATTTTTTTATCTATTTTATATAAGCTAATAAACGGTCTTTTTCAATTAATGTTTTATCTCGATTTTCGGGCTTGCCATAGCCACCGCCACCAGGCAGTGTTAGTATGAGTTCTTCGCCCGGATGTAATTTATCTAATCCTTTTCTAGGAAAGGGTCTTTCAGGAATAATTTGTAAGGATCCAGGACTGCCATCTTCACCTCCCAAAAGTCCTTTAGCAGTAGTTGCTGTTTTTTCAGTCAACATTGAGATATTCAAAATTTGATCTCCGATATTCTTGAACCCAAATCTTTGTCCCAAACCTCCTCTGTATTCTCCATCACCTGCAGAGCCATCAACCAAAGATTTTTGGGTGACCAAAATTGGTACATCATTTTCAAGTACTTCTATTGGTACATTGGCCACGTTGGTTGGAAAGCTCAAGGCGTGTTCACCATCCATCGTTGGTCTTGCCCCATAGCCTCCATTCAAAAAGAAGTACTCAACATATTCTTTTCCATTGTGTTGACCATTGAGTACAATACACCAACAAGCAGAACCACAGTCCGCCTGAATTTTATCAGGAATTGCTTTAGCAAGAGCGCCAAACACAACTGAGTGTAGCATATTGCCAGTAATATTCCTTGCACCCAAAGGTGATGGTTTTTGTGCATTGACCAAACATCCTTCAGGAGCGGTTACAGTGATGGGATAGAAAGCCCCATCGTTGTTTGGTACATCCGGACTAAAAGCGCACTTAATAGGATAGGCGGTATAAGCAAAGGTGTAATTTAAAACTGCATTGATACTCAGTGGGTGGGCCCCAGAAGTGCCTTCATAATCTACATGGATTTCATCTCCTTTAATGTTGATGGCAATCTCAAAATGACAGCCATTGCCAAGTCCATCACCATCAGTATCATAGGCATATGTATATTCTCCATCAGGAGCGTCGCTTATTGCTTGACGCATTGATTTTTCTGAGGCATTGATTACAGCGTCTGCCAATTTGGTAAGACTGGAAAGTTTGTTTTCATCCATCAACTTGTGCAAGGATTTGATTCCTTGGTCGTTGGCAGCAATCTGTGCCTTGATATCGCCAACAGTCTGTAAAGGTGCTCTTACGTTACTTTCTAAAATTGAAAACAATGTTTTATTAGGTTTACCAGCCTCTATCAATTTGGTTGGTGGTACCATTAAGCCTTCTTCGTATAAATCTCTCGATCCTGCTCCCCACAAAACTCCACCCATATCAGGTGAGTGTGCAATAGTTCCTATAAAGCCAACTAATTTTTCACGATAAAAAATAGGAGAAACAATACCAATGTCTGGCTTGTGTCCGGCACAAAGCCATGGATCATTGGTCATAACCACATCGCCTTCTTTCCATTCTTCACTAGGAAAATAATCTTTGAGCAGTGCCTTTGTTAGTATGGGCAACACTCCTAAAAAGGAGGGTACAGAGATACTTGACTGTGCAATTGATCTACCTGTTTCGTCCATAAGGACTACAGCAAAATCATTTGATTCTCGTGTGACAGTTGAGAAGGAAGTCCTTTGTAAGGTCGTTCCTGCTTCATCTACAATACTGATTAATCTTGACCACAATATGGACAAGGTAATCGGGTCAAATGTTGTACTTGTACTTATCAAAGCATTCAAAATTAGTTAAGTAAGTTAACTAATTTTGACAACAAATGTTTAATTAAAACAGAGAAATAGTAATTATGACTAATTTGTTAGATTTCTACCCAAAATTCTACCAAAACTGAGAGCCGGAGTAATGGCCATGCCACTACAAAATGCACTGCCGCTGGTGGCTCCAAGACCGAGGATTTCTCCTGCCGCATACAAACCTTTCAATACCTTGCCATTATTGTCAATAACCTGTAAGTCTTTGTTGACCTTGATGCCTCCAAAGGTGACAAGCACAGAAGCAAAAACTTTGACGGCATAAAATGGCCCTTTTGAGATTTTATTTTCTAAATAAGTTCTTCCAAAATCTGGATCTTCTCCAGCATCCACATAGCTATTATATTCATCAACTGTTTCTTGCAATGTATGTGGATCTATATTAATTTTTGAAGCAAGCGACTTAATGCTATCAGCACTGAAGATGGCACGCTCAAGCATTGCCTCCGATTTTATTTTTTCTGTATTCCAACCAATTATAATTGGATTTTCATTTCCATTTTCATCACGTTCCAGCAAGGCTGCTTCGTCAAATACAACAAAGAAGTAATATCCTTTTTGTTTTACAACTGCTCGTTCTCTGACATCGGCATTTGTCTCGTCTTCATTTAACCATCTCTTGCCATCCGAATTAACATAAATATCTCTTGGTTTTCTGTAGACTGAGGTTAAGACCATTGC
>CALHKJ010000040.1 GCA_938033975.1 uncultured Saprospiraceae bacterium
AAACTTTTTTGACAATGTTTATATCTGATCTTGCTTCACTTTGACTCTCAGCTTGTTTGTAGGCTGTATAGTTCTCCTTGTCAACCATTAAACCAGCTATAGGATCAAAGCAAAGGAAGGACATTGAGTTTTCCTTACTGCTATAGTCCGAGCTTTCCAATAATAAAACTTGATGGAAGTGTGCTCTGATTTTTAAGAATAGACTTACAGGCGTGTATAAGTCGGCGATAATTGTCTTTGATGTAACTTTAATATTCATATCATAAAAAGAAAAACGGCTTGTTAGGAAATCTAACAAGCCGTTGTATATTTTTTAATAACATAGCGTTTGCTAATTCCTAAATCGAAATTCAGATTCTAGCCACCACCAGTTTTTATTATTCATAATCATGATTCAAATATAATGCAAAAAATTATAAGTCGCTATAATCAGCCCTTAACTAGTTATAAATTTTTTCTTCATTTTTATAAATAGCTGAGATACAATTAGTTGCCGCCTCCTTTTTTCTTGAAAGGATCCCATTTTTTAAGCTTATCCTTCATTTTGTCTATTTCTTCTTTGGCTTTTTCATTCTCTAGGATATCTCCGAGCTTGTCATTAACCTTAGAGGCAAGAGTATCTACAACAGCGCCATCTACCTGTTCATCCACAACGTCTTTAATCTTGTCTTTGGCTGCGTCTTTTCCTTTTTCTAATAGTTTATCCTTTTCTTCTTCAACTTTTGTTTTAGCCTTTTCTATTTCTTCATTTGCCTTAGCAATAGCTTCATCTTTGGCTGTTTTGATCTTCTTGTCAACTTCTTTCTGAATAGTATCCCTTACAGTTTCTTTTACTTCTTCAACTTTATTTGTGACGATATCTTTTGCTGTTTGACCCCCTGATCCTTTAGGGATAACCTTGATTTTTGGATCTACAAGTTTTCCTGTGATTTCTATGTCGAGGTATATGAAATCTCCTAAGTCAACATTTACTCCTTTCTTACCTGCTTCTTTGATGATGAAGTCAAGACCTTGAGATGCAACTTGACCTGCCTGACCTTTCTCCAATTTTTCTCTTGGTATGGTTGCACTAATGATGTAGTTAAGATCTTGATCAACACTGTGTCTACCTGCAGCTTTAAATTTCATGTCCTCCACATCAAAGTCAAATGGTTTTACTTCTACAAATCCATCTTTTACTTCAAACCAATTTTTGGTATCAACAATCTTGAAGTTTTCCAATTCTTTAATACCTAATTGCTTTCCTAATTTTTCTATTGGCACCATGCCTTTTACAGAGCCATCCAAAGTGTGGATAAATCCTGAAGCAGAAAGATTCGTCCAATCCGGCATCATGTTCTTATCCAAAAGTCCAGAAAAAGTTAAGGTTGAATTAAACAATCCATCTATGAATTTTCCAACAGGAGCTAGCTTTTGGAAAGTCTCTACGGCTGCAAAAGTTTTACTCCATTTAAATTGACTTAGGTCATACTTCATATCAAACTTTGGTTGTTCCTCAGGATTTGAAGTGTCATAAAGACCATCAAATTTGATATTCCCATCCAAAACATTACCGGCTATTCCATCAAAAAGAGCAATACCATTTTCAATCGTTAGCTTACCTTTTAAATTTTCTAATTCATAATCACTATACTTGACAGCATCAAATTTTCCAGTCAAAACAGTATTGACATTTGCCGGA
Organism: uncultured Saprospiraceae bacterium; assembly: GCA_938033975.1. GTDB lineage: Bacteria > Bacteroidota > Bacteroidia > Chitinophagales > Saprospiraceae > JAHDBF01. The sequence goes on from CALHKJ010000040.1 coordinate 1,682, forward strand.
AGGTAAAAGGCTTCAGTAGTTGAATCATTGTTTGTATCGGTTTCTGCAGATGTAAATGCATTAAGATCTAAGTCACCTCCTGTGAAATTAACTTTACCTCCTAAGGTCTCATCATACATCATAAAATCCCATGCATTGTCCAATTCTCCATTGAATGTAACCGTTTGATCATTAAGGTTGATTTGGCTGCTTTTTATAATAACCTTATCGGCCGATAATGTACCAGAGGATTTTACATCTTTGATTTTATAGTCAGGGTATTTTATTTCTTTAAAATCTATATCATATGTAATAGAGCTTTCGCGCACTAGACTGTCGTCAAAGCTTTCATCTGTTCCAGTAGTAGTGGAAGGCTCAGGATCTGTTTCAGAAACATAAGGAGTCAAATCAATTAAATTAGAACTGATGTCCACTTTTCCTTTCATTTGTTTGTCTGTCATAAAGTATGACATAGGATTTTCAATTAAAACATTTCCTTTGAAATCTGAAGCACCGAAACTACCAGACAAATTATTTAGGTCTAATTTGTTTGGATTGAATAGCACATCGACATCATTGATGACAATGTCCTTGTATTCATAGTAATCCGCTTTAAGATTATTTAAAGATGCATTTCCATCAAACTTTATGTTTCCATAATTTTCAGCTTCAAAATCCGATTGCTTTCCAATTAACTCAAAATCACTAGTCAGCACTCCAGATTCAATATTCATTTCATCACCTCCAAATAGTTTTGAAATAGTTGGAAGGTCCAATGTACCTTTCATTGCCATATCAACATTTGCATCTGACATTACATTGCTAATCTTTACTCGGCCGGTAAATGGCTTTCCTAAGGTATTCAATGAAAAATTAGGAATGTTTACCAATAAGTCATTCCAACTACCTTGAGAAGCAACAGCAGAAAAATCCATATTTAAATTTTCAATTGGAGCTGGCAAGTCAGAACTACCAATGTAGCCATCCTTGGTATTTATCTTCATGTCGATAGCAGGGTAGTTTCTATCATCAAACTTGCCCTCCAGTTTCATGGCTATTGTAGCATTTCCTTTGGTTGTCAGTGCAGGTAATTCTTCATAGTATACATTTGGAATCAATGAAAGGAAATTTCTGATATCACCTTGTTGTGAATTGATGTCCAAATCCATCATCATATCATTATCATTCATGTCAACAAAGCCGACAATCTTTAACAACAGATCGTGAATTTTAATTTGGTTGTCTTTCAAAGTGTACTTAGACTCATTAAGATCAACTGCCACATCTAGAGGTCCTGATAAAGGAGTATTCTTTAGATAAGGAATTCCATCCATTGATAAACTCGTCTTAGCTATAGTGTTTTTAGTTTTCAATTCAAATTGATCAAGCGTAAAGTCTCCAGATCCTTCTTGATTAAAATCTTTGGTTTCAAAGATCATATTGGAAGAATAATCCTTGTAGCTTATGTCTGTATTTTTGATTGAATAATTTTGAAGCGCAAGTGTGAAATTACTTTCGGTAGAGTTCTCGCTGTCAGTAGATGCTTTAGTGATATCATAATTAGCTTTTCCAGCTTTTGTATTGATAATGTTTATCTGACCATCATTCAGATGAAATTCTTTCAAGTTAATATTTTCTCTGTCTGCAATGACTGCTTTGATGTCCGTTTCTAAGCTTAGTGAGCCAGCTGAAAACAAGATCACATCTTTAAATTCATCTCTACCAATCAAACTAAGATCATTTAATGTGATACTTGCATTTGGAAATGATTTCAATATGCTGATTGAAACATCATCAAAGCTCAGATCTGCATTAATATTTTGGTTGGCATAATCTTCAATAGCAGCAATAATCTCATCTTTGAATAGATAAGGAACCATTGCTAGTGCTATTATAATTCCCAATAACAATAGCCCAAGAATCTTTAATAATCGTTTCATTTTCTCCCTTTTATACTTTAAACGTTATGATGTACAAAAGTAATCCTTAATTAGGTTAAATAATTCCTAATACACACTATTCTGCCAAGATGATTAATAAAGAAGCCAATTGTTGGCAATCTTAACGAATTGAAATTTTGTCGTAGTAAGCTTTTTCAGTTAATTGAGACCACTTATTAATTTGATTTTGGTGCTTGACATAGCTATCATATACCTTTTCTGCAAGAGAGTTACTTGATGTGATTTCATTTATGGAAGTGGCAGAATGAGCTTTTAATTGAGCAAGCACTTCATCAGGGAAAGTCCTAATCTGGACATCTGTTTCATTTTTAATGATCTCCAAGTATTCGGCATTTTTCTGATCAAATTCTGCAAGCATCCACGAATGTACATTTATGGATGCAGCATATATGATTTCTTGAAGGTCTTCAGGTAATTTTTTCCATTCTGAAAGATTGGCAATAAACTCCATCTGGGAGCCAGTTTCGTGCCATCCTGGAGAGTAATAATATTTGGCTGCCTTGTGCAGTCCTAATTTGTAATCGTGGTATGGACCGACCCATTCGGTTGCATCGATTACACCTCGCTCAAGATTCGTGAAGATTTCTCCTGCAGGAACATTGATAGCTGCACCTCCTGCTTTCTCCAAAACTTTACCCGCTAAGCCAGGAATTCTCATTTTTAAGCCTTGCAAGTCTTCAATTGAATTAATTTCCTTATTGAACCATCCTCCCATTTGGACACCTGTGTTGCCTCCAAGGAAAGGTATCAAGTTGAATGGCTCATAGGTTTCTTTCCATAGTTGGTAACCAACAGCTTCACCACCAATTAACCACGAGGTGAGTTGCTGTGAGTTCATACCAAAAGGAACTGCCGTAAAGAAAACAGCTGCTGGTGATTTTCCTTGCCAGTAGTAAGATGCTCCACAACCCATTTCGGTAACACCAACTGAGACGGCATCAAATGTTTCATAGCCAGGCACCAATTCTCCACTTCCGTAAATTTTTATACGCATTCTACCACCTGACATTTTGTTTACCAAATTGGCAAGCATATTTGCTGACTCACCAAGGACAGGAAAATTTTTACCCCAGACCGTTGTCATCCTCCAATCAAAAGTTTTATTGAAGTTGATGTTGGGTAACTCCGATTCAGTAGAATGTGTTGGATCAGATTTGCAGCCTGATATGACTGAACCAAGACCTAAGGCCGTACCACCAAGAATTCCTTTTTTTATAAAATCTTTACGTTTCATAGTTACTACTTAATGAGGGTATAAATAATTTGTGGAAAGATCATGATTGTAATCAAGAAGATTAACTGAATGATAATAAATGGAACTATACCTTTGTATAAAACTGAACTTGTAATTTCTGGCGGTGATACACCTTTCAAATAAAAGAGTGAAAAACCAAATGGCGGTGTCAAAAATGAAGTTTGAAGATTGAGAGCCATCAATATTCCAATCCAAAGCATATCTATTTCATATATATCAAAGATGGGAGTGATCACTGGAATAAAAATAAATATGATCTCAATAAAATCGATAAAGAATCCAGCGATGAATATTACTAACATCACAATGGCAAGAAAGACCATTGGAGATAAGTTTGATGATGTAATGAGTTCAATCAAATATTCATCTCCGCCTAAAAGTCTAAATACTAATGTGAAAGTGGTGGCACCAAGAAGAATAAAAAATACCATTGATGTGAGTAGGATCGTTTGCCTCATTACAGCACGCAAGACTTCCAGTTTGAATTTTCCTTGGATGATTGTAAGAATAGTGGCACCCAAAGCACCAACCGCGGCTGCTTCAGTAGGAGAGGCAATGCCTGCAAAAATAGAACCCAGTACTGAAACAATTAATAGCAATGGTAGAATAAATGCCTTGATTACTTTTCCTAAAAAGCCTTCACCTTTTAATGCATCAATTTCTACTTGAGGCATGGCAGGTGCCCAATTCGGTTTAACACGACTGACGATAATTACATATAAAATATAGGCTAACACCAGTCCGATGCTTGGTATAATTGCAGCCTGAAATAAAGAGCCAACATCTACTTGCGATTTGCCTCGCGTGCTGCTACTTATTTGTTCGGCTAAAAGGATTAAAACAACTGACGGAGGAATGATTTGGCCAAGTGTGCCTGAAGAAGCGATGACTCCTGTAGCGAGTTCAGGCTTGTATCCTCTTTTGAGCATCGTCGGAAGACTGATTAGGCCCATTGTGACAACTGTTGCGCCAACTATTCCTGTGGAGGCTGCAAGAAGGGCTCCTACAATAATAACTGATATTGCTAAGCCTCCTTTAAACTTTCCAAAAAGAATCGCCATAGTTTCTAAGAGTGATTCTGCCAAGCCAGATTTTTCCAGCATGATGCCCATAAAAATAAAAAGAGGGACCGCCATCAACATGGTATTACCTACTATGCCCATAAACCTAAATGGAAGAATATAAAAATCAGAAACTCTTATGATATCTGGATAAAAGAAAGAGACGATTAACGCAAATAGAATTGAAACTCCACCTAAGGTGAATGCAACAGGATATCCTTTTAGAATTAAAATGAATATTAAAAAGAAAAGTATGATTGCTAAAAATCCCATTAGCCTAATTCGTTCTTTGAAGAAATGGTAAGGAAGGATTGAAGTATGGAAGCAATAGCTTGAATGAGTAAAAGAACAAAACCCAAAACAATACTATACTTTAATAAGTAAACAGCAGGTAGACCACCTGGTTGCTGTGACACTTCACCAATGCGCCAAGAAATATTCGCATACTTTAAACAGCCAATGATTGAGATAACGCACCAAGGCAATAAAAAGAAAATGCCACCCAATAGATTTATCCAAGCTTTTTTTCTTTCAGAATAATTTGAATAAAATAAATCTACTCGGACATGTTTGTCATGCTTGAATGAATAACCAGCTGCGAGTAAAAAAGAAAAGGCAAATAGGTAAATTTCTAATTCGACCATCCAGATCAATGAGCGATTAAATACATATCTTAATATTACCTCTGTGCAGATGAGGACGACCATTAAGACAGTTGCCCATGAGAAAAGCCTTCCGGCAAATTCGTTTATGGCTTCAAGAAAATTTATCAAACTCTTCATAAGTTTCTAAGGGTAGAAAGGTTTTTTTTCTAATTTAAATATACATAAATGTAGATAAGAACTAATTGATTACAAGAATTAGAAATTCAGCTATCTTTGGGTAACATAATAAATTTGGTGCAGCATAATAAAATATTAGAAGTAAATCAACTAAACACTAGCTTTAAGGGTGGTGGAACGGAAACTAAAGCAGTTATAGATCTAAGTTTTGATCTTTACCCGGGTGAGATATTAGGAATTGTGGGTGAATCAGGGTCAGGGAAATCGGTATCTGTATTGAGCCTTATGAGATTACTTCCTTCAAAAAATTCAAATACTAAAGGTCAAATAATTTTTCAAGGTGAAGAACTGAATGGCCTTAGTGAGGAAGAGATACGCCAATATCGTGGTAAGAAAATGGCAATGATTTTCCAAGAGCCAATGAGTAGTCTTAATCCTACTATGAGATTAGGTGAACAGGTAGCAGAAATGTTTGAGTTGCACACCGATCTTTCTGCAAAGGAAATTAAAGACAGAGTATTGGAGCTATTTACGAAAGTAAAACTTCCTAATCCTGAAAGATTGTATAGCGCATATCCGCATCAGGCTTCAGGTGGTCAATTGCAAAGGGTAATGATTGCTATGGCAATTTCTATCAATCCTGACATTCTAATTGCTGACGAACCAACAACAGCGCTTGATGTAACTGTTCAAAAGGAAATTCTTGATTTGATAAAGTCAATTCAGAAAGATTCAGGAACTGCAACCATTTTTATTTCTCATGACCTTAGTTTGGTTAAAGAATTATGCGATCGTGTCATTGTAATGCATCACGGCAAAGTTGTGGAAAAAGGCACAGTGACTGAGATTTTTGAAAATCCAAAGGAAGCATATACTAAAGGATTGATAGCTTGCCGACCTCAACAAAACTTTCATTTGAATCGCCTACCAACTGTTGAAGATTTTATAAGTGGCTCTGTTTCTACGGAGCCTAAGAAGTTGAGAGAAAAAAGTAATGTTGAGGTACTTGAAGTAATTAATCTTAAAAAATACTATCCTGCAAAAAAGAATTGGTTCGGTAAGGTGATAGAACATACCAAGGCTGTAGATGATGTTAGTTTTAAAATTAATGAAGGAGAGATTTTAGGTTTGGTAGGAGAGTCAGGTTGCGGAAAATCTACTTTAGGTAAAATTGTTTCAAAATTAATCAGTCCAGACGAGGGGAAAGTGATTTTTAAGAGAAAGGATGTAACTAAGCTTGGGAGTGGAGAGTTAAAAGGTTTTAGAAAAAATGTACAAATGATTTTTCAAGACCCTTATGGTTCCCTGAATCCTAGAATGAAAATTGGAGCTACTATTATGGAGCCAATTTTAAGTCATAGAATGATGTCTGAAGCTGAAGCAAAGGATAGAGTAGTTTCACTGCTTGAACAAACGGGTTTATCTGCAGATCATGTACACCGGTATCCACATCAGTTTTCAGGTGGGCAAAGACAAAGAATTTCTATAGCAAGAGCACTTTCACTAAATCCTCAATTATTGGTTTGTGATGAATCTATTTCTGCACTAGATGTATCAGTGCAAGCTCAGATAATTAATCTGTTGATGGACCTCCGCGATGAATTAAATCTTACTATTTTATTTATTGCGCATGATCTCGCTGCTGTGAGGTTTATTAGTGATGAGGTAGCAGTGATGTATAACGGAAAAATTGTTGAAAAGGGTAAACCAGACATAGTCTACAACAATCCTCAAAACGAGTATACGAAAAAATTACTTTCGGCTATTAGTTAAAAGCAAACGTTCTAATTCCTGTTTTTTTATTCCAAAAAGTTTTTTTAAGTTTTCTATTTCATTCAGTACTTCAGTTGAATGCAACTTGATGGATTTATCTTTTATAGCTGTGATCAATAAATTTTTTGAAGTGTGTTCGGCAGAGATAAATTCTATGACATTGGTTTTGTAGCCAAAATATTCAAGTACCAATGCACGAATAGAATCAGTTAAGATTTCAGCTTGTCTCTCCATCAAAATACCATGTTTGATGATATGCTTTGTGTCTGCATTTGATTCCATGTCTTTCCGTACTTGTTTATGACAGCAAGGAGAACAAACTATAAGACTAGCATTGGATTCAATTCCTTTTTGGATAGCGTCGTCAGTTGCTGTATCGCAAGCATGTAAAGCAATAAGTATGTCAATATTTTGAGCTTGGTAAGCTTGAATATCGCTTTTTACAAATTGAAGACCATCAAAGTTCGATTCTTTGGAAATTTTATTCCCAAGATCTACAAGATTTTCTCTTATCTCTACTGCTTCAAAAATTGTTTTCTTCTTCAGTTGGTTGGTCAAATAGTCGTAAAGAGCAAAGCTTAAATATCCTTTGCCTGCTCCCATATCCGCAACCCCAATTGTTTCTAGTTTTTGTAAGTCAAGCTTAAATGTATCAATGAGCTCAATGAATCTATTAATCTGTTTATACTTACCATTCATTTTCGCTTTTACCAATCCATTATCTGAACTTACACCCAATCTTTTTAGGTATGATCTGTCTGCATTTATAAATCTAGCTTTTTGTTTGTCATGACTCAAGCTCATTGAGTTGCTTAATGTGGGTTTTGTTTCTTTAATTTTTGTTTTGCCGTTTGGAAAGCTAGAAAAGTGGAAATCTTTGTTCTTTGTAAAGGCAATAGATTGAGAGAAATCTTCTTCTAAATACTGTTTGATTAAAAGAATAGATTTTGTGTGGTTGTAATTCTTTGTGATATCCTTTGTTGGATATCTATAGACAAAAGAAAGTTGTGGGCCTTTCTTTAATACAATTGGTTTTATGATTATTTGATTGTATTCAATTGCTTTATTTTTTCCGTTTACCAGTTTAATTTGCAATAATGAATTTTCTTGCAGATTGTCATGAAGGATATCAATATATTTCTTCATTAAAAATTGATAAATTGATTGAATAAAAAGAATATGATTGATCCTATTGCCACACCGCCAATTATATCAGTCCAATAATGTCTTTTAAGAGAAACTCTTGAATAAGTTACAACAAGTATTACAAGAGCAAAAACTATTTTAAGTGAAAGGTGCTCTGTAAAAAATAATAGAGTCAAATAAACCAAACTAATTCTACTAGCATGTATGCTCGGAAAGCTACCTGCATCGATTTTCTCCAAAACTCCATTGTATTTTTGACCATCCGGTCTAGGTCTATGAAATAGATACTTTATTAATGAACATAAAAGCTCATTTACGCAAAGTGCAAATAGAAGTTTGTAAAATATGCTACTCGGTCCGAGAACAGCAAAGGGTACCATCACCAAAATCAAAGGATTGCCAAGTGAGGTAAAATCACGGATCCAATCGTTGAACTTATATTTCCAGAATGAATTTTGACCTTGCATTATTATGCTAGGTTGTGGACACGTTTGATGAGTAACCAGTTATTTTTGAAGAACACATATCCTGAATGCAGGGTAAGGAAAACAGTTACAGATAGAGCAATGTAAAGAATCACCCAATAAAACGAAAAGAAGAATTCAGGGAAATGTCTGTTAAGCATGAAAAGCGTATAGGCAAGTCCTAAAGTAAACATCTGCATGACTGTCTTAATTTTGCCGCTCTTAACTGCAGCAACTACCTTATTCTTTTGCAAAAAGATAAATCTATAGATTGTAATAATTACTTCTCTGAGAACTATAGGTAGCACCCACAGAAATGAAAGGACATCCAAATAAGCTAGCACAGAAAAAACAACAATGACCAAAGCCTTATCGGCAATAGGGTCTAAAATCTTTCCTATTTTGGTAACAGCATTGTACTTTCTTGCATACCATCCGTCAACCCAGTCTGTTAATACGGCAAAGGTGCAGATTCCGCCAACGAACAATCTCATTTGTAAGCTGCCGTCAATTAAGAAAAATGGCGCAGTCAAAGCGATGATGATTCTTAATAAACTCAATATGTTAGGCACGTTTAACATAATGCAAATTTAAACTAATTATTGATTTAATTTCCTATGATATTACTATTTATCATAATATGACTATCTTGTATGGATAAATTTCGGTTTTTTGGAAGACAATAATTACATTTTAGGTACAGAAAGAGAGGAGCTGAGACGTTTAGGACTGCAGCATCAAGTTTGGGCCATGGAGGCCCGAAAGGCTTGGGAAATAGCAGAATTTGATGCTGGACAATGTATTTTGGATTTGGGTTCCGGACCCGGTTTTTGCACTAGAGATCTGGCTTATATAGTTGGAGTAGGGGGAAAGGTAATTGCCGTAGATAAGTCAAAAAATTATATTGATTTTCTAGAAAATGTTAAGCAATTGCATGGTCTTAATATAGATTTGCGACATACTGATTTTGATAATTTAGATTTGTCTAATGATCAATTGGATGGTGTATTTGTGCGCTGGGCACTTGGTTGGCTATCTGACCCAATGTCGGTTCTAGAAAAAGTTGTAGACGCAATGCTTCCTGGTGGAGTTATTGTTGCACAAGAATATTATGAATGGAACACTTTTACAATTTCTCCACAGTACCCGGCATTGCAAACTGGAATCGATGCTATTTTGAAATCTTATATCGAAGTGCAGGGTGGTGATATCAATATTGGTAAAAACTTATCTTCTTATTTTTTTGATTTAGGCTTAGAAGTAATTAGTACCAGACCCCTCTCGAGATTAGTTACCCCAGAACAATTTCACTGGCAATGGCCCAAATCATTCTTAGAAATTTATCTTCCGAAATTGGTTAATCTTGGTTTTCTTACTACCAAACAAGTCGAGTATGCTCTTGATGAATTATATCAGCTAGAGCAAATTGATGGGGCAAGTATTCTATGTCCCCAGATGATTGAGGTGGTAGCTATAAAACCATAATAGAATTCGCTTTGCGAAAAAACAAGTATACAAACAATGGCAAATGCTAAAATTTGGCTAGATAAATTATTCAATCTAGGGCACAAAGAATATTTTGATGATTTTGATAGAACTAGTAATATTCTGATCAATCAAATTCAATTAATTATTTGTGCTTTTCTAGTAATGTTTACTCTTAAAGATTTGTACGTAGGAAGTGCTGATTATCTTATGACGATTGCAATATTAATCGTGATGCTTAGCTTCTTTTTTGTTCGTAAAAAAATCACTTTGCTTGCTGCTGTTTCATTTCAAATTACTACATGCCTTATAGCTACAACAATAGAATACTTAACTCATAATTTAGAATTGAGAGTTGAGCCATTCTTTTTAGTTATTCTCTTTTTTACTGTTTTGTTTCTACCCAGTAGAAAAGGTAAATATCTTTTTAGTGGATTGGTTTTGGTTTGTTTTTTAGCTGTAATTTTTAGTTATGATAAACATGAAACTTCGTTTCAGCCTAATGTAACTGAAACTGATAATGTTTTAATTTTTATTTTCGCCTCCTTGATGGTTTTTGTCATAACAAGAAGATACTTTCATTTATTAAAGCGAATTCTTGGTGATCAAGCCAATTTGTTAGCTGTCCTCAAATCTAAAAATACAGAGCTTGAGCGCTTTGCTTACATTACTTCCCATGATTTAAAACAGCCTATAAGAAACATAGGAAGCTTTGCAGGTCTTTTGAAAAAGTCAATCAATACTATTGGAAAAGAGGAAAAGAATTTGGAATATCTGAATGAAATAGAATCATCAGCCTCAAGAATGAATACTTTAATTGATGAAATTTTAAGCTTTTCAAAAATAAATAAAGTCTCATTTGATAAAGAGCAAGTTGATTTGGGAGTATTGGTTACTGAATATATCAAATCACATGCTAATTACTTGAATGAGAAAAACGCAACTATAAATTTTGATAAACTTCCTATTGTCGAAGGAAATAAAATTTATTTGTCGCTCTTATTTCAGAACCTTATTGAAAATGGAATCAAATATAATAATTCAGATAAGCCTGTCATTTCAATTTTTTCCAAGCCTAGAGGTCAAGATATAAAAATAACTTTTGAAGATAATGGGATTGGAATTTCAGATGAATTTAGTCACACTATATTCGAACCATTCAAACGGCTGCATTCAACCCGTAAATATGAAGGCACTGGTTTAGGACTTTCAATCTGTAGAAAAATAGTAGAAAGCCATGATGGTAAAATTTGGCTTGAAAGTGAAAAAATACGGAGAGGTTCTAGGTTTGCTTTCACCTTACCAGACTCATGATACACTCCATTCTTTTTCCTGAATAAACCAGGTTAAGATTGCTCCTATAAATAAAAATATTCCTGCAAAAATCATGGTATTAATCGTTGCATCTCCTAAGATCAAATAGGACATGTTGACACCACCTAATGCGGCCACTATTTGAGGGATTACAATAAACATGTTGAAGATTCCCATATAGACACCCATCTTTTTGGGGTCAATAGATCCTGCCAACATAGCATAAGGCATTGAAAGAATACTTGCCCATGCAATTCCAATTCCCGAAAAACAAATATGCAACATCCATGGCTCTGGAATAAAAAACATCAAGACAAAGCCAAGACCACCTAAAGCCAAGGAGACAGAGTGTATTAATTTTCTGTTGATATCAATCTTACTCGTGATAAAAGCTAGAAGCAAAGCTACAAACATGGAAATGAGTCCATACGTTCCAAAATAAGATGAAACTAAATCTGCAGCATTATTATAAGCTGCGTCTGCTTGCTCATAGGCTAATTTTTGAGCAGCATCTGCTAAATTGAAATCCGTTTTATTTGCGACAGGTGCCTTGAATATGTGCTCCGTGAGTGCTGGGGTTGCCATACTCCACATCGCAAAAAATGCAAACCACGAACAGAATTGTACCAAGCCAATCTGTAACATGGTTTTAGGCATATTTAAAATGTTTTCCGATATTTCTTTCAATCCATTTAATAGACCTTTACTTTCTTCTTTCTCCTTATAAAATTTATCTAAATTTTCTGGTGGATATTCTTTGGTTGTAAAAACTGTATAAAGTATACTGATTAGAAAAACAATTCCACCTACGTAGAATGAATATTTTACATTCGCTCCAACAACTTCAGTTCCCTCTGTAGTATTACTAATCTTAAGTACCTTGTTAATAAACCATGGTAAATTACTTGCAACCCAAGTTCCAATCCCTATAATAAGCGTCTGGACAATGAAACCATAAGTTCTTTGTTCTTTAGGTAATTTGTCAGCAACCAAGGCTCTAAATGGTTCCATGCTTATATTGATGGATGCATCTAGAATCCAGAGCATCCCAGCAGCTACCCACAGTGCCCAAGAATTAGGAACAATGAAAAGTGCAAGAGAAGCTAGAATTGCTCCAACTAAAAAGAATGGTCGTCGACGTCCAAATCTAGGATGCCATGTTCTATCTGATAAATATCCAATAATTGGTTGAACAAGTAATCCAGTCAAAGGTGCCGCGATCCAAAGCAAAGGAATATCATCTTTAGCAGCTCCTAATGATTGAAATATTCTTGACATATTCCCACCTTGTAAAGCAAAACCAAATTGGATTCCTAAGAATCCAAAACTCATATTCCAAATGTTCCAGAATGATAGACGCGGCTTATTGTTCATAGGAATTTGTAATTAGAAACTGGTAAATACTTGATAGCCATAACCATCAATTGTTTGAGTCTCGTCTTTGTTAAAGTCATGCAATCTACCAGTCAAAACTTCTACCATATTAACAACATCAAATGGAAGGGTATACTCCATTTTTTCTTTATTGAAATTAAGCACAACTACAGCAGTTTCACCTTCATTTTGCTTTCTGAAAATTAATAAGTCATCGTCTGCTCTAATAAATTCTGGTTCTACACCGAATGGACCATTCCATAGAGCTTTGCAACTGTGTTTAGCCAAAATCAAGTTTTGATAGAAATCGATCAATCTAAATTTTTCAAATGGAATGAGATCTTTTTCGAAAAACTCTAACCTCTTTCTCAAAGGCTCCTCTTGGCCAGAATATATTAATGGAGCTCCATCAAATGTGAAGGTGAGAACAGCCATTAATTTGGCCATTTCTCCCATTCGGTCATACTCTGTTCCACTCCAAGTGTTTTCATCGTGATTGCTAGTAAAGTGCATATGCCAACCTCTAATAAATTTTGCTCTATCCTCATCATACCATTTTTTAATTTCAGACGCTCCCTTTTTGCCTTGTGCAATTTCATTCAAGAGATGATGAAATGTCCAGCCATAGGACATGTGAAATAATTCTTGATTTCGATGTTCTGGTATTTCTGCTTCAGCTAAATGCAAGAGCTGATCGTACTTCATCATTCTTTTTCTATATTCTACCCAGAAATCTAAGGGAACTCCATGGGCAACATCCTGTCTAAAACCATCAATTCCCACTCTAGTAATCCAATACTCCATGTCATCCAGCATAGCTTTTCTCATGTCTGCATTTGAGTAATCCAAGTCTGCAACATCAGTCCACCCCCAAGGCTCTCCAGTAGATGGATCTATTGGGTCGGTAATCTTCCCGTCTTTACCTTTTGTATAAAACTGAGGATGCAATTTCATCCATTTATGATCCCATCCTGTGTGATTGGGAACCCAATCAAGAATGACCTTCATATTATTTTCATGAGCCTTACGTACAAGTGCCTTGAAATCTTGCATTGTACCATGTTCGGGATTCACTGCAGTGTAATCAGAAATTGCATAATAGCTGCCTAGTTTTCCCTTTCTCCTGGTTTTACTAATTGGGTAAATAGGCATAAACCAAAGGACATCTACTCCCATATCTGCTAGTCTTGGGATATGAGCAGAAAATGCATTGAAGGTACCTTCAGGTGTGTATTGCCTCAAATTGACTTCATAGATGACTGCATTTTTAGTCCAGCTAGGATAGAAGCCTTTTGTCGGTTCTTCCGGAGGTGGCATCATGTCCTTGTTTTGGACATTAATATCTGGCATCACTGGAGTATTTTCTTTTTCATTTTTACAACAACTGAAAAAGATTAAAAATAATAGTAAGCTACAAATTGTAAACTTTGATTTCATTTGGATTAAGATTGATTGATTGATCGACAATCGATATTTGTAAATTATTATTTGATTCGTTTTTTAAGCTAATTTCGGTTGAAGTTATTTTTATATTCACCAAGCTATCTCTGAAGTTAATTCTAAATGATAACTTTTCCCAATTTTTTGGCAAACTCGGATTAAAGTATAATTTGTTTTCTTTGATTCTCATACCTCCAAATCCTTTCACAATTGACATCCAAGTACCTGCCATACTTGTTATGTGTAGACCATCTTCCGTATCATTGTTATAGTCATCAAGATCTAATCTTGAGGTTCGTAAATACATCTCATATGCCTTATCTTCCATACCAATTAAACAAGCCAAAATAACATGAACACATGGAGATAATGATGACTCATGGACAGTCCTAGGTTCATAATATTCAAAATTCCTTTTGATTTCAGCATGACTAAAATCCTCTTCAAAGAAATAGAGACCTTGCAATACATCTGCTTGCTTGATATAAACCGAACGTAGGATCCGATCCCAAGACCATTTTTGATTCAAAGGAAGATCTTCTCCTCGAAGTTCACTAACTGGGGACTGATCTTTATCTAGAAAGTTATCCTGCTGTAAGTAGATACCTAATTCTTCACTTTTTGGTAGGTGAATATGCTTAATGATTTCATTCCAATTTTCAGTTTCCTTTTCATCAAATTGATTGTTAGACAAAATCTCCTTAAATCGGTTTGCATCATCAGCTTTGACATGTTTCAATGCATCAATACAATACTTGAGGCACCAAACAGCAATGTAATTTGTGTACCAATTATTATTGACATTATTCTCATATTCATTTGGACCAGTAACTCCTAGTATAACATACTTCTTCTTCGCCTCTGAATAATTGACTCGTTGTGCCCAAAAACGTGCAATAGCAATCAAAACATCTAAGCCATGCTCCGCTAGGTACTTATCATCACCTGTATATCTTATATAATCAAAGATGGCATAAGCTATTGCTCCATTTCTATGAATTTCTTCAAATGTTATTTCCCATTCATTATGACATTCTTCGCCATTGATAGTGACCATTGGGTATAGTGCCGCTCCATCCTTAAATCCTAATTTACTAGCATTTTCGATCGCCTTATTTAGGTGATTGTGCCTGTATATCAATAGATTTTTTGCAACTTTTTGATTTGCAGTACTTAGATAAAAGGGTAGACAATAAGCTTCTGTGTCCCAATAAGTACTTCCGCCATACTTTTCTCCAGTAAAGCCCTTAGGTCCAATATTAAGCCTTGCATCTTGTCCTGTATAAGTTTGATTTAAATGGAAAATATTAAACCGAATTCCTTGTTGTGCTCCAACATCTCCGTCTATTTCAATATCACTAATATTCCATTTATCCTGCCAGCAATGTTCATGATTTGATTTTAATAAATCATAACCTGTAGAAGAAGCCTCCTTAGCAAGCTTTATGGCATTGGCCTTAAGTTCTCCATGTTGATGGTAAAAACTTGATGAAACACCAATAAATTTATTTATTTGAAAATTTGTTCCTGATTGAATTTCCAATTCATACTGCGTCGAAATATATTTAGTGGCAATTACAATATTAGAAGCTTGAATTTCTGCGCTGTCTTTTTTACAAACAGATTTAGCTGCTAAGCCTAATTCAAATCCTGTTTTTTTTGTAACGGCTTGGTTATAAATGATTTCTTCTTCATTCAGAACCTTGCTTTCATTCCAAAATTTCTCATCATAATTTGAATCTTCATTTTCAATATCAAAATCAAGATATGAATCAATAAAAATTTTACCCTTGAAATTATTTACTGTAAATGAATATTCGAGAGCAGCAATTTCATCTTGATGCATACTGCAAAATCTTTGACTTGTAATTTCAACTTCAGCTCCGTTGGGTAATGTGATGATACAATTTCTAGACAAAAGTCCATTCATCATATCCAGCTCTCTAGTAAAGGATTTAATCTCGGCTTTATTTAGATCAAGTTCACAATCACCAATCATAATTTTTAAGCCTGACCAGTTACAACCATTTAAGACCTTTGCAAAATATTCGGGATAACCGTTTTTCCACCATCCAACTTTTGTTTTATCTGGATAGTAGATTCCGGCGTAATAACTTCCTTGCAAGCTTTCACCACTATAGCTCTCTTCAAAATTACCACGCATACCCATTTTGCCATTGCCGATGGAACAAAGGCTTTCGGTGATTTTATTTTCATCTTTGTGAAACCCTTGCTCTATAACTTTCCAAGGATGCTTTTGTATATAGTTTTTCATGCTTATTCACTTAGCTTTTCATCAATATCTTTTTGGAGTGACTCCCATGTGAATTCTTCAAAACCTGAATAAACCAACAAGGCATGTGGCAAGTTTTCTTTTTCACCTATGCCTATGGGTATGAAGCCACC
>CALHKJ010000041.1 GCA_938033975.1 uncultured Saprospiraceae bacterium
GATATTTAATTGATCTCTGACGGGGTTTGGACTGACTACAAAATCAAATCCAGTTGGAGGCTCTATGACCAAGGTAGAATCACAAACACCCAACAAATTATTATCCATCCATCTAAGGCGATCTCTTATGAAGGCCTTAAGAAAACTGATTTCTCCATCGTAGGACCCAAATACCTCAGGGTTTGGCCAAACCCATTCGGTTAAAATTGGCCATCTTTCATAATTTCTATTGAGTGCAGGTTGCAAAATATCTACCTGAGCATTTATAAAATCAAAAATGTTCTGCTCTCTCAATACTCCTTCTCTTAGTTCCTGCCATCTACATTTTGCATGGTTTGCAAATTCTTCTTCAGCGAACAAACGACCCCACCAAAAAGGATTACCCTGATCACAATTTCTTAAGTACATATATCCATTCGGATCCCAACCATCGCAAAAATTTGCATTACCGAATGATAAATTAAAATCCCAAAGTGGACCACATTTCAATTTTCCCCCATTGCTGTCCTTATCCTTATACATGTAAGTACTAAATCGATAAGCATCTATGTCCATTGCAAATTCGACCAAAAGAAAATGATCTACAAAGGATTCTATATCAATAAAATCTTTATAAGATTTTCCATCTATTGTACTTCCTTGATTAAACATCACTTGTTCAAAACTATCCACATAAGATTGTATGTAAACTTCTTGTTCAAGTTTTATATCCTCTCGACGTGGATAAACATATTGGTATTCCAATTTTTTTTCATTTGATGTTGCTACATTAAAAAATGATAACCAATCAGGCTGATCTTTATCAATCTTAATTATATATCCACCAGTCAATTCATCGCCTTCGACATCTTCCTCCCGAAGTCTCGCAATATCCACCCTATTTTCATCTCGCTTGATTCGTTCCATCACAACATAAATCCCTTCGTACTCGCCATTGACTATTAGCTCCACATATCTTGTCCTGCTCGCATATTGACCTATCTTATTTGCAATATCAAAGATCAAAACATTTCTCATCAGTGTTTTATCTGAATAAGGACCATGCAAAATAAAATCTTCTTCTTCTGGAAAGTTGAGAAAGGATACATCCATATCCTCACCATTGGCATCCACCGTTTCTAGCAGGTAACTGCTTTTGGGAAATAAGAACAAGGAAGATTGACCACGTTTCTCAATCCTGATATTTCCTTGAAATTCATTTGCATTGGCTTCGCTATTGTTATTGGCTCCTTCCCCATTCCAAACAATTTCCATACTCCCTGGAATTTTTGGCTCGTTTGGAATTTCGACATTATCGGTATTGATGCGCACTATTGGTAAGGTGCTATTAAAGCCTCCTCCATTACTGCCTACAGTACCCGTATTGATGATATTATCCAATTGGCCAAACTCAGGCAATTCTTCCGTACTCAGAAATGACAACCAATAAAGTGAGGTCAAATCTGAACTCGATATATTCCAGTTATGGGTTTGCACTGCAAGTACATTTTCTCCATCAATCAATAGTGCATCTAAATCATTCGTCAGAAAGTTTGCAGAGGGTCCTCCTCCCATATATATTCTTGCTTCACGTTCACCATTGGTTCCTGAATTCCATGCTCCAGCTCCAGTTATATTATCTCTGCTAATTTCAACACCATTAATGTAGGCTATGTATGCATCATCAAAGTCTGCATTAAACAAGGCTCTGATAATTTTGCTCTTATCACTCACGGTAAATGTCTTCCTCATAAACAAAGACTGAACCGGATTGATTATTGTCATATCATCACCATCACCATATCCTATTCCACCTTGACCTTCCAACCAAGTGCTATCATCAAAGTCTGCCTCATTCCAGTTGTCCGGAATACTGGCATCCCCAGGTGCATATCTCCACTCATCATCAGAATATACTGCAGTTTGCCAAACACCATTCTGAGCTGTAATGCTTACAGAATACAATAAAGCCAATACAAAAATCGCTTGTTTTATATACATAGCCCTTAAGGTAAAAACTAAATAATTAATTCCAATGTGCATTCAATGAAATCCTTAAAATAAGTATCTTGGTTACATGAAACACTTCCTATTTGGTTTTTTGTTGTCATTTTTTATCGGAAAAAGCTTTGCTCAAAATGTGAGTAGTTTCTGGATTGGATTTTCTCCAAACTTCCAAAGCACTAAGGAAACCAGATACACTTCAAACTTTCGCTTCGGATTAGCTTATGTCGGCACACTAGGATATTCTAACTACAACGAAAAACGAAACATCTTTGTAGAAACTGAATTCGCTTCTGCGACACTTGGTGCTAAGAACATATCTAGCACAAGAAACCTCCAAGCTGGCCTTCAATTTAGTTATATTTTTCAAAGAGCTGATAGGATTAATTTTGGACCAGATCTACAAGTAGGTAGTTTGTTGCAATTTAGAAATGGTGTCAGAAGTTCAAACAATAGCATCAGTTATTTGATATGGAATTCCTTAGGCATAACAGCCAATAAACCATTTATAATTGGATCAAGGCCATGCAACTTAATTGGCTCGCTTCCTTTGATATCATATGTCATCAGACCTTCCTATTCTTTTCCTTTTACCGATCGATTTTTGTTGCAAGAAAATTATAATTTGGGCTTGGAGGATTTGCGATCAAACATTGTCAAGGGAGGAAAGCTTAGAACACTTAATAGTTTTGTCCATTTAAAACTAGGAATAGAGAGCTATTATTTTGTAAAGAAGAATTTTGGAGCTTCCATTAGATATCAATTTAGTTATCTCAGTTATCTGAAACAAAAATCATTGTTTCAATTTACCCATCAACTTATCTTCAGCTTTATGCTTAATAATAGTAAATGAGAAGTTTTGTAATTATATTATTTAGTACGGTCCTTTTTTGTTCTTGCAACAAAGATTTCAAAAGTGAAGAAGATACACCAATCGGCGTTTTTAATGCTATGTGGAAATTCATCGATAAAAACTATGTATTCATTGACTTCAAAAATTTGAATATGGAAGCATTGAAAAACAGCTATTCAAATCAAATTACAGAGGATATGACTGAGGCGGAATTGTTTGAAGTCTGCAGTAATTTTCTTTTGCAATTGAGAGATGGACATTGCTTTTTAGATGATGGAAATTCGACAGTACGCTTCGATACTTCAGAAGGAATAAGCGATACCTTTAATTTGGAAGTGATCAGAGGAAATTATTTGCAAGACAATATCATTGAATATGAATTTATGACAACCGCCACCATTAATGATTCAATTGGATATATTTACTTAAGTGACTTTGAAAATATTGAAGACATAGAACAAGCCATCAAAGATTTTAATTTAATCTCCGATGATATAGCCAAGATCATTTTTGACATCAGAGATAATTCTGGAGGGGATCCTCAAGTCGCACTTAGCATTGCAAGTCATTTTATGCAAGCAGATATTTTGGTTGGACAGATGGTACACAAAAACGGACCTATGCATGATGATTTTACAGATCCAGTCGATATATTTTCTGAAGATTCGGATTCAAAATTTTTGAAGGAAGTTAGATTATTAACAAACAAAAATTCCTTTAGCGCTTCCTCTTTTCTTGCAGGCATGTTACAACATCAAGAGAATGTACAGATAATTGGAGAAATAACAGGTGGAGGTGGTGGTGATGCCATCAGTTTAGAACTGCCCAACAATTGGGTAGTTGCAGTTACTATAAATTATTTTCTCGATGCTTTGGGTGTTCACATTGAAGATGGTGTTATCCCAGATATATTCATCACAAATTCGATGGTACCGCCGGATTCTGGAATTGATCGCATCCTAGAAGAAGCCATAAAAAGATAATTTTTTTTTGTACTTTGAACTATGAGCAAAATGAAACGCAGAGAAATCTTAAAATATACTGCTTATATCACAGGTGCGGCTATTACCCTGCCTTTGGCAAGTACCATATTGTCAGGATGTAAGACAGATGCGGCAGGAAAAATCAAAGATTATGTTCCTGTATTTTTCAGCAAGGAAGAAATGACTGATCTATCATCTATTGTAGATGTCATTCTCCCAAAAACTGACAGTCCATCTGCCAGTGAAGTTGGAGTGCACAAAATGATTGACTCAATGACCAAGATATTTTTACCAGAGAAAAAGAGTGAATATCGTCTTGCCTTTGATGCCTTCAAATCTTACATTAATACCAAGGCAGGTGATAAGCAGTATACACATTTGCCGGAAGGCGATAAATTATCAATCTTGAAAAACCTAACAGCAGATCAGGATGAACTCGCCCATAAAGCACTGATAGAATTAAAGCAACAAACTGTTGCATATTATTTGAACACGGAAGAAGTAGCGACAAATTTTTTAAACTATGATCCAGTGCCAGGAGATTACATAGGTTGCATTCCATTAAGTCAAGTCAACGGAAAAAAATGGGCGCTATGATGTTTAACTCAAAAGGAAAAGAAGAACGCACGTACGATGCGATTGTGATTGGATCGGGAATAAGTGGTGGATATGCTGCGATGGAACTCTGCACCAAGGGCTACAAAACTTTGGTTCTTGAAAGAGGTAGAGATATCAAACATGGTGATTACCCTACTGCAAATATGGATCCTTGGGAATTTGAAAACCAAGGAATGTTATCCCAAGAAGAAATCAACAAGCACTATTCAAAACAAAATAGATTGAGTTGGTGGGTGCATGCAGGACACAAACATTTGATCAACAAAGATGATGAATATCCATATGATGAAGTAAAGCGATATGATTGGATACGAGGTCACCATGTGGGTGGACGATCACTGATGTGGGGTCGTCAATGTTATCGTTGGAGTGACATAGATTTTGAAGCAAATCTTAAAGAAGGAATTGCAATTGATTGGCCTATTAGGTATAAAGACATTGAGCCATGGTATAATTATGTGGAAACTTTTGTGGGTGTAAGTGGTCAGAAGGAAGGGCTTCCGCAAATACCTGATGGTGTTTTCTTAAAGCCACATGATCTTAATTGTGTAGAGCAACACATGCGTGAGTCAGTGCAGAAAAAATATCCGTACAGATTGATTACTCCAGGTCGTTGTGCCAATCTCACAGAATACGATCCCAAAATTCACAAAGGAAAAAGAGGAAAGTGCCAGAGTAGAAATCGATGTGTAAGAGGCTGTCCTTACGGTGCCTATTTTAGCAGTCAATCTGCGACCTTACCTGTAGCAGAGGACACTGGCAATTTAAGCTTAAGGCCAGATAGTATTGTTTCAGAAATTATCTATGATAAAAATGAAGGAAAGGCAACTGGTGTGCGAATCAAAGATAGATTGACGGGTGAGGAATTTGAATACTTTGCAAAGATTATATTCTGTAATGCGAGTACAATAGGC
>CALHKJ010000042.1 GCA_938033975.1 uncultured Saprospiraceae bacterium
AAAAACTTTCATTTGTTGTCTTATGAACCACACACGAAAAAGAAGACGTGGTATGATTGCCAATGAGACAACTCTCCACAAGAGACCAAATCACACTAAAAATTAACAACTATAGATCACCGTAAGGCCTTCAATAATGAGCAACATAGTCAGCTGTAAAAGGCCCCGAAATGACAAATGTAAAACAATACAAGCGAGAAAACTAATGGCCTAATTTATATGTGTATGGTATGTGTACTTTTCATTCATTGAAGGTCGCATACCGACTTCTAGACTTTCTAGGACTGTGTTTGACTAATGTATCTATTACGTATACCCATCTCATTTTCATAGACCTAGACCTGTACACAATGTCTTTTCTGGGAAGAGGGCTACAAAGTATTGGCTTGTTGCCCTATTCCGAATATAATTTTGTTTAAACTATGTATTTGTTGAAAACATATGATAATTTCTATTGCATTTATATTGTTAAAAGTTCAAAGACATTTATCTGCAAATGAACAACCCCCTTTACATGACTACCAAGTACATTTTGAAGTTTAGTTCAATAAAACTAAATGTACTTAAAATCGATATTTACAGAAAACGTATCTTTAATGTATTACTTTTTAAGTATGGCCCTTACGCAATGTTTAATCAAAGTGTCAGTTTTTACTTTTGTGAATTTGATATCGTATAATATATGATTTCATTCAGCATAGATACCCTTCTTACCAGTTCTTTAGACATGTATGTATACGCATGTTGACACAATAACATGCATAGGTTTATCTTAATCTTATCTGAAGCCTAGTAGTTATTAGGTGATTTTTTTTCTTGAAGTGATTTTTCTGATTCTCTTAGCACCTTGTTATTTAGACTAATTTCCTCAGTAATCATCTTAATATTCGTTGAGCACTCAGTAATGATCTTATTAAGATTATTTAATTCCACTCTGTGTGCTTCCAGCTCCGACTTGGTTTTTTTTATTTCTTTTTCTATATCAGAATGTTCTGAGTCAGGCATATGAATTGAAAACGGATGTTCGGTTGATCCACACAATGGACAAGCTTCTCCTTTTGACAAACTCTTTCTATGATTTTCTAGGCTTGCAATTCTCAAAGCATCTACTTTTCTTTTTTCTAAGCTTGAGATTTGCTTTTCAAATACAGCCAATAACTTTTCCGATTTTTCTTTCAGTGGTTGCTTTTCCTTATACTCTATTTCTTTATTCTTTAACTTGATAGACGCATTTTCAAGTTTCTTTTTTGCTTCATCAACGTGATCTAAATCATGTTTGACAAGTAACATTAAATTATAGAACTCCTTTTTCTGTTTTAGAATTTTCTTGTGGTCTCCAGCTTTTGTGTTTATAGTGAACTTAGATTTTGCAAGCACAGGCTCAAGCTTTTGTATGCTATTATCAAGACTTGCTAGTGCTAGTTTAGGGTTCTTGTCTAGCTCATGTGGATAGTTGCTTAATTGTTTATTGATTGCCTCCCTTAATTCTTTTCCTTTGTTTCGACTATTTTCAATATCCTTATCTAGAGTGAGAATTTCATTTTCAAAATCTCTCATGACCTTCATGAAATTCTTTTCCGTAACTTCTTTTTTTGTTAGATCGGCCATTTTGATGATGGAAGACTCATATCCTTTTTGGGCTTGTTCAATTTGACTCTTATATTCTGTTAGGTTTTTCTTAGTTTTTACTCGATTGTTTTCGGCATCCTTGTAAAGGTCAATATCACCTTTTACAGGAGCCAGTTTTTTATGGATGTTTAATCTTTCCAAGTTTAATTTGAAGGCATCTTTTCTTGCATTCAAATTAGAAGCAGCGACAAGAAGATTTTCAATTTTTGACTTTGATTGGGCTAGCTCTTTTTTTATTTGCACATTTTCTACCAATAGTTTCAGAGAAGTATCTTGATTAACTTTTTCTTCTTTGAGTTTTTTCAGCTCATCGGTTATTTCTTTAATTTCTTCTGAGCTTAAACTTTGGAAGTTGTCAAGTATTTCTTTTTTTGTTTCTAGCAGTTGTCCTACCTCTTTCTTTTTTTCAAATACCTTTTTACCAATCTTTCGATAAATGGATGTACCCGTTATATTTTCAAGGAGTTGTCCTCTTTCATTTTGTTCAGCTTTTAAAAATCTTGAAAACTCTCCTTGAGACAAAATGATTGATTTTACAAATTGGTCATATTGCAAACCAATCAACTCTTCATTTTTGGTAGGGACTTCACTTTTCTTTAAATCTAGCGGTTGGCCTGTTGCATCATATAGATACATTTCATAATCCTTAAACTTGCCATTTCTATTCTTTGCAACTCTCCATTCTGAAATATATCTATTGCTTTTAATTTCGTATTCCACTTTTGCGTAAGCATCACTTGTATGATGAGTGACTACAGAGCCGAGACTTTCTATTTCTTTTTTAGTTATTCCTCTTTTGTATCTCGGAATTCTATTAAATAAAGAAAGGGTAATAACGTCTAGAAGGGTAGACTTACCCGATCCAGTTGGTCCTGTGATAGCAAAGATGCCAGCAGAGGCCAAAGGTTCCTGATCAAAACGAATAGCTTGATGCTCACCTTTGAGATTGTTGATATTTTTAAATTGAATACTTAATATCTTCATTGCTCCTCAGACTGCACTAGTTCTAATATTTCAAGAAAAGCATCTTTTAATAATTTGGAATTTTCATCATTGATTTCCTCAACTTCTAATTTTTTATTGAAGACTTCAATTGGTGTTAGATCTTCTATGTGTTCTCCTTCTGTAAATAAATCTGCAGTATTATTTTGACCTTTTTCAAAAGTGATTTTATTCTTTAGAATAATAAATGATTCTTGATCTTTATAACTTTCAACTAAGGCCTCCATAGCTGAGATTAATTCTGAACTGTAGGTACTTTCAGTAATTTCAAGTTCAACAAATGAAGCTAGTGGAAATTCAGGCCTATAGTTTGCCAAATTTTCCTTTACGGACTCTAAACTACCCTTAAACTTTTTTAACTCTCTTTGCTTTGGAACAGCAATAGATTTTACACTTACATTATCCTTTGATGGGATGTCAACAAGGATTATGATTTTAGAATCCTTTTTTTCTGAAAAACTTAGGGCGATAGGGGAGCCTGAATAGCGAATTTTTTCATTTTTACCAATGACCTGTGGCCTATGTATGTGACCTAAAGCAACGTAGTCAAAAATTGGAGAAAAAATATTTGATTCGACTGCTGCCTGATTTCCTACATGAATATCTCTTTCACTTTCACTAGTTGTTGCTCCTCTTGCATATAAATGTCCCATTGCGATAGATGGGATATCCTTGTATTTGCTTTTGCAAATATGAGCAAGTTGTTGGTAGTGATCTTTTATTCCTTCTCTAACGGCTTCTGTTCTATCTTTGAATTTTTTATCTGATTGTAGATTTCTTAGATCTTTATCCCGAAGAAAAGGAACTGCTGCAACAACAAGAACTAATTTGCCTTGAGCATCATGAATCTCAATTAATTCATCTTCAATATTTTCTTTTGCTCCACCAATCACTTTTATAGATAGATGCTTTAGCAGTTCTTTAGGGGCATCTAGTAGATTGATAGAGTCATGATTTCCACCAGTAATAACTATTTGAGTCTCAAGCTTGGCAAGCTCGGAGAGAAAGCCATAATAGATTTCACGGTCCTTTGATGAAGGATTAGCCAAGTCGAATATATCACCTGAGACTAAAAGTAAATTGACCTGTTCAGTGGATATGACATCCAAAAGCCAATTAAAAAAGGCTTGAATCTCGTTTTTTAGAGCATGTTTGTGTAATATTTTGCCAATATGCCAATCTGCAGTGTGTAGAACTTTCATTTCAGGTAGAGAAAATGTATCTTTATATTACTGATTAATTTCCATTTAGCTAGACGAATAGTAAATATAGCTTATTTTCTTAAGTGACTACATTAGGGCAATTCGTCTAAATTATACCCACCTAACCGAAACGATTAACGAACTGGCCTCTTCTTTGTATAAGGCCTTACTTTAATTCAATTACTTAACATTTATTAAAATACTAGATTAAATGGCTTTCAATCTATTACAATCTGTAACAGATCATCTTGATGATGGACTAATGGGACAGATATCAGGATTAGCTGGAATAAACAAAAACCAGACTAGCTCTGCACTAACTTCAATGCTTCCAACTTTAATTGGAGGATTAATTAAAAAAGGATCAACTAATGAAGGAGCAGGAGCTCTTTTAGACTTAGTTACAAAAGGTGGACACAACGGGGGATTATTAGATAACCTAGGTGATATTCTAGGTGGAGATAAATCAAAAGGCCTGATGGACTCAGGAAATGGTTTGCTGTCATCAATCTTTGGTGGTAATCTTGGTTCAATTATGAACATACTTGGAAAAGTGACCGGTCTGACAAGAGGGTCTTCAGGATCTCTAATGGGTCTTTTGGCACCAATCGTTTTAAACTTTGTAGGAAAAAGAATTAAGAACAAAGCACTAGATGCAGTTGGTCTTAAGAATATGCTTTCAGGTCAAAGAGATTACGTTAAAGGAGGTATTCCTGCTGATGCAAGAGGCATGTTAGGGTTTGCAGCTGACAAAAGCAATGAAAGAGTTGCAGCAGCAGCTTCAACAGCAACTGAAACAGCAAAGTCTGGTGGAGGAGGAATCCTTAAGTTTTTACTTCCTCTAGGATTATTGGCAGCAGCTTGGTACTTCTTTATGGGACCTGGTGCAAGCAAAGAAGATGCTGCTCCAGCAAAAACTGAGCAGACAACTACCACAAAAGCTACAAACACTCACACACATGCTGATGGTACTGTTCACTCAGGTGATCACAGTCATGCAGGTGAAGCTACAAGTAAAATGAAAGATGCAGCAGGAAATGCAGCAGGAAATGCAGCAGGTGCTGTTGCTGGAGCTGCAGGTACAGCTAAAGATGCAGTTGAAGGAGCAGCTGGTGATGCAATGGATGCAGCAAAAGGTGCAGGTGCAGAAGCTAAGTTGATGGTAAATGCTGCCGGAGACCTAGTTGATGAAACTGGTAAAGTACACTATAAGAAAGGCGAATTTACAATCGGAGAAGATGGTACTTTCCTTGATAAAGATGGAAACAGAATTAGAATCTTCCTTGATAAGGTAAAAGATGCCATCAAAGGAGCTGGAGATAAATTGAAAGGCGCTGGAGGTAAATTGAAAGATGGAGTGAAAGGAGCTGGAGATAAATTGAAAGGCGCAGGTGAAAAAGCAACAGATGCCGTTAAAGGCAACTAAGATTTATAATTTCAACACACCAATTGAAGCAGCTTGTATCTCACAAGCTGCTTTTTTTTTGTGCGCCTCCCTGATTCTAATACCATTCTCCTCCTAAAGTCGGACAATGGTTTATAATCTTCCCTCCACCGCTGGCGGAGCGGAAGTTTATTTACGAATATGTTTTCTGGCAAGGATTAATCTCAGTTTTCGCTGAATAGAAACTGTAGTTGATTAAAGACATTAGTTTTCACTGAAAGAGGCTTCCGCTCCATTCCAAGAATGGAGGGAAGATTTTAAGTCTATCTCTGATAGACATTAAAATCAGGGAGGAATTCGCTGAATAGAAACTGTAGTTGATTGAAGACATTAGTTTTCGCTGAAAAGAACTTCCGCTCCATCCGCCCGCTGGCGGATCGAGGCCG
This sequence comes from uncultured Saprospiraceae bacterium, assembly GCA_938033975.1. Taxonomy (GTDB): domain Bacteria; phylum Bacteroidota; class Bacteroidia; order Chitinophagales; family Saprospiraceae; genus JAHDBF01. The sequence continues at coordinate 5,664 of CALHKJ010000042.1, forward strand.
TGCGCGCCCACTGGCGTGGAAGACTTTAAATCAATCTTTGATTGATATTAAAAATCAGGGAGGAATCTGACGTCTGATGTCTCCATCAATCTCAATAAAGATTGATGGCTATACATTCAAACTTATCCGATGCACTCCAGGATTATATTCTTTCGATATCAAGCCCAGAATCATATCATAGGCATTAGAACTGGCAATAAAATCCAATTCTTTGAGATCGATAATTAGGACTGGAAAGGAGGTGATATCTCTAAAGTATTCAAAATAGGAATCTTGAACTTTTTTGAGATAATCTGGCTTGATATCTTCTTCTATTTTTCTTCCTCTTTTCTTGATATTGTCCATCAATATTTCTGTATCTCTATGAAAGTATACCAATAAATCTGGCTTAGGGAAATTCTTTTCCATAATTGAATAAAGCATTTGGAAAAGCTTAAATTCTTCTTCCTCTAAGTTTTTTCTTGCAAACAAAAGCGTTTTTATAAAGGCATAATCTGAAAGGTAAAAATCATGAAAGAGATCTGCAGCCTGCATGCTTTTTTGCATTTGCTTGTACCTTTCAGTCATAAAAAATAGTTCTACTGTAAAGGCATGTCTTTCTGGATCCTTGTAGAAGTAGGGTAGAAATGGATTATCAGTAAACTGCTCTAAAATTAGGCTAACATTATAATCATAAGCCATCTTTTGACAGAAAGATGTTTTACCTGTCCCGATATTACCTTCGATGACTACATACTTGTATGGGATATGAGCTTTAGGCATTCACTGTATTTACAGGCAGTGAATCAATACATGTATTCAATAAATTTGAATTGCTTTTGAGAAATATTGGATGCAAATGATCTGGTGCCAACTCAGTTAGAGCTGTCAATGCAAAATTTCTATTTTCTATATCACTTTGTGGGATTTTTAATTCTTCTACCTCTACAATTAAATTTTCATAGTAGGCTATGTCTATATCAATAATTCTTGGGCCCCATTTTTCTTTTCTAACACGGCCTATCTTTTCTTCTATTTTAAGACATCTTCCGAGTAAATCTAATGGAGAGAGACTTGTACTAATTTCAAGTGCTTGATTATAAAAGGCTGCTTGGTCTGTTTTACCATATGCCGCTGTTTCATATAGTTTAGAACTTTTATGCACGATTAAGTCATTTGCGCTAAGCAAAGATATAGCAGAAGACAAATTACTTCGTCTATCTCCCATATTTGACCCTAAAATTAAATACGCTGTACAATGCATGCTTACAATCACTCTATGCCTCGAAAATATTAATTATATTTTAGATATGATGTTTTCACAGAGGATTCTTATGATAAAATAAAAACTCCCTCCACCTGCTTGAGATGGAGGGAGAAAAAAAGTTTTGGTTATTAACCTTCAGGTTATGAAGGGAATCAGTTTTGGGTGTTGAAAATATTAATCTTTATGAATTAGCTTTTGATTTTATAGCATCTAGATATCTGGCCAATTCTCGTTTTACGACAGGGAATAAGAAATATAAACCTATCATATTCGGGAATACCATCGCAAATATCATTGCATCTGAGAATCCCCATACTGAACTCATGTTAGCTGCCGATCCGATTACAATGAATATTAGAAATAAAAACTTGTAGGTTAAATCTGCTGCTTTTCCTCTTCCAAATAAAAACTTCCATGATTGTAAGCCATAGTAAGACCAAGAAATCATGGTAGATACAGCAAAGAGCACAACGGCAATAGTCAAGAAAACATTAGAGTACGGAATATATTGAGCAAATGCTTTTGAAGTGATTCCTGCTCCCTCAAATCTTGCACCATCAATTAATACACCTCCAGATCCGTCTCCTCCATATTCAAAGAAACCACCAGTGTTGTAAATGATAATTACTAATGCCGTCATAGTACATATGACAACCGTATCGATAAAAGGCTCAAGTAATGCAACAAGTCCTTCTGATGCAGAATATTTTGTTTTTACAGCTGAGTGTGCAATGGAAGCTGAACCAGCTCCTGCTTCATTTGAAAATGCTGCACGCTGAAATCCTACTAACAAAACTCCGATTACTCCTCCTACTCCTATTGCTTTTGGATTAAAAGCTTCTCTGAAAATCATACCAAAGGCATCATCTACCAAGCTGAAGTTACTTAAGATAATATATAAACATGCTACCAAATATAGCACTGCCATCAAAGGCACAACTTTTTCTGTTACTGCAGCAATTCTCTTAATTCCTCCTATGATAATTATACCTACAAGCACAGCCATCACAACACCAATTAAGGTACCTGCTCCAGTACTTTCCATGTTTAATAGGTCTTTTAATACTATTGTTGCTTGGTTAGATTGGGCAGCATTACCACCTCCAAATGATCCTCCAATACAAAAGATAGCAAAGAAAACTGCCGCTATTTTTCCAAACATTTCAAAGCCTCTATCTTTCAATCCTTTACTGATGTAATACATTGGTCCTCCATATACAACTCCATTTTCATCGACATCCCTATACTGTACACCCAAGGTGCACTCTACAAATTTTGTAGACATACCTAAAAAGCCACAAATGATCATCCAAAAAGTTGCACCTGGGCCTCCCAATGCAATTGCTAAAGCAACACCTGCGATATTTCCATTTCCAACTGTACCTGATACAGCAGTCGCCAAAGCCTGAAAGTGGGATACTTCTCCTTCTTCGCTTTCATCTCTGATCGTGTCAGGATTATCGCCACCAGGTTGAGATACCAGTGCATTTGCATCGCCTGAATATTGTTCAATATCATCGTACTTACCTCTTACCGTATTAATCGCTTTTCCAAAAAATCTAATATTTGGAAAGCCGAAAACAATGGTGAAAAATAATGCACTGAAAACAAGTAGTAAGAGCACAAAAGGTACTCCTCCGACTTTAAAGAAAACAACGTCTGTTGCAAATTGTGAAATTGGTGCGAAAGCTTGGTCTATTCTTTCGTCTAGGCCTAAATTTTCTTGGGCAAAAATGAACATGGGCGCTAAGAGAAATAAAAGCGTACCCAATAGTTTTGAGATAGGTTTCTTCATGTTGGTCATTAATTCGCTTGTTAAGGTAATTAGACTGTGCGAACTAACAAAGAATAGCTTGGTTTTTTAAAACTTAGTATCTTGAGATAAAGACAAATTCCAAATTTAATTTGGTAATCTAAAAAAGCATGAAGAAATTTTATTATAAGACCGTGGTTGTTAAGTCAATTCACGCATTTAATCTCAATTTTCCTCTTAAAGAAGTAGAGGAAGAGCTCAATAGATTGGGGCAATTGGGATGGGAGTTGGTTTCTACGGTAGAACGATCAAATCCAGTAGAATTAATTTTGTTCCTGAAAAATGATGAGGGAAATCTCAATTCTTAGAAATAAAATTCCCTTATATTAAGTTTAGAAGAAGTTGTTGTCAATCCTGATACCTATTTTTTAACTTTTAATACTTTATTTCGTCAAAGTATCAAATGCAAAGTTTATGAATAGACGCAATTCCTTATCTACTATTTTAGGTAAAAAAGTACCTAAGGTGGAAAAAGCAAAAACAGCTCCACCTCCTGCAGGAACTTTAGACCGATATACTGGCCCATGGACAACAAGAGAAGCGAGCCATCTATTAAGGCGTACCACCTTTGGTCCTAACTTAGATATGATTTCAGAATCTATTTCACTAGGACTTGATGAAACGATAAACACATTGTTTCAAAACGCAGTTCCAAGTCCTCCACCAGTTATTTATACTTTACCAGAGGCACCAGATGAACCAAACATTTTTCCAGTTTTTGAAGATCCATTCGTTCCTTATGGAGAAACATGGGTAAACGAACCTCCAGTAGTTGATACGGGGGATGCATCCCTAGACCAGGATATATTAAATTTTAGAAGTCGATCTGTAACTGCCTGGCCTTTCATCAATATGATGAAACCGGAGTTGAATATAATGTCAAAGATTTGGCTGTTTTGGCACAACCATTTTGTGGTTTCTGATTTTCTTGTCCCTTTACAATATTATCAATATGCCAGAGTATTGGAAGAGCATGCTATTGGAGACTTCAAGCAAATGACAAAAGATATTACGGTTGATGTTAGTATGCTTTTATATCTCAATGGAAACGAAAATTCGAAAGAGGCCCCAAATGAAAATTATGCTCGAGAACTTTTAGAATTGTTTACAGTTGGAAAAGGGGCTGTTGCAGGACCAGGAGATTATACCACCTTCACAGAAGATGATGTTCAAAGCATGGCAAGAATTTTAACTGGTTGGGGGATCAATGGACTAGTTCTGAGTGACAGACTAGAATCAATTTTTAGACCTGAAAGACATGATACTGGATCTAAACAACTTTCTCCAAGATTTAATAATGCAGTTATCCAGAATTCTGGTGCTAATGAATATTCAAATTTGATTGATGTAATTTTTGAGTCAGAACATGTAGCAAGATTTATCTGCCGTAAATTTTATGTCTATTTTTTAAACCATGAGATTGATGCAGAGATCGAAGCAAGTATTATCGAACCTTTGGCTCAGATTTTACGGGACGATGATTACAATGTTGAAAGAGCATTGAAGACCTTGTTTTCAAGTGAGCACTTTTATAGTCAGGAAGCTATCGGTTGTATGATTAAGAATCCTGCAGACTTTGTAGTGTCATCTACAAAAGGTTTAAACCTTGAATTTAATGGTGATCCTGCAAATGATTATTTTTTCGCTTCCATTTTTTACATTTTTGCTGCAGAACTTGACATGAGAATATTCTTTCATCCAGATGTGGCCGGATGGAAAGCCTATTATCAAGAACCTCAGTTTTATAGAAACTGGATCAACACCTATTATCTTCCTTCAAGAAACATGACCTCGACTTCCTTAGTAGGAGGAGGCCCAGTCAATTTTCTAGGAAATGAAGCAAATATTCCTCAATTGATAAATGTGATCAATGTTATTTCAACGATTGAAAACGCAACTAATATCAATGATTTAATCTATAACCTTACGGCAAATCTTTTTGCTTATCCGATCTCAGAATCTCAAAAGGATTATTTAAAACAGTTTGTTATTCCTGGATTACCAGATTTTGAATGGTCTGTAGAGTATACTGATTATTTGGCTGATCCATTAAACCCAGATAAGCGAAATGCAATTAATAATAAATTGGTTGCGCTCTTTACCGCTATACTGGAGATGCCTGAATACCAATTGATGTAACAAAATTGTAATGAAATGAAAAGAAGAAACTTTTTAAAAGCCGGTGGGGCAATGTCATTGCCATTTTTTGTAGGAGGAAAGCCATTTACAGCAGTAGGAAAAAATAAATTATTTGATCTGATTGGAGAGGGTAATGATAAAGTTTTGGTGCTGATACAATTGCAAGGTGGAAATGATGGATTAACAACAATCCTTCCCCGTGATCAATATGATAATCTTGCTGAGGTAAGATCAAATGTCCTGGTTCCAGAGAATTCAATTATTAATTTGACAGATACCATTGGGTTACATCCTGAAATGAACGGTTTAAAAAGGGTTTGGGATGATTCAAAGCTTGGAATCTTGCAGGGTGTAGCATATCCAAATCAAAATAGATCTCATTTTAGATC
>CALHKJ010000043.1 GCA_938033975.1 uncultured Saprospiraceae bacterium
TAGTTTTCTTAAAATGAAGATAAGAATGATATTGTGATTTTAAGGCAATTATTGAGTTTGATAAGAGATATATTAAACATTTAAGATATTTGTTTAGAATCTTGTTTAGGTTTCACGCCTTATTAAAAAAACGGCTATGTAAAATTTACCTTTTTATCCTAACTCATCTTTTTTCAGTTCTCTCGAGAAAGACCTTTAATTGAGTTTATTCCTCTAGTGGAGAAATTAAAAATTCCTAGTCTAGAATAGAAATTGTCATTTATATGGCATTTTCGACTCGTAGTTGCTATTCCAGTCTAAGGAGTAGCTAGAAATAGTGTGAATTGAGGCTTGAACAGAAAGAATAGGTCCTCTCAATTATGAAAATATGACGGTTCTGTTTTTGTAAGAAAGGATCTTATGGTTTAGGTGCAACCATATCGCTTGCGCCAATACAATCTTTTCAGTGTTTTTTCCTTTTCTTTTTAGATCTGCAAGACCTTCCCTATGTGATACCGACCTAACTTCTTGGGAGATAATTGGTCCAGCATCTAAATCTTCTGTAACATAATGAGCCGTTGCCCCAATCAATTTCACTCCTCTTTTGTAAGCGCTTTCATATGGTTTCGCTCCTGCAAATGCCGGAAGTGAAGAATGATGAATATTGATTATTTTATTAGGGTACTCGTTGATAAAATTGCCAGTCAAGATCTGCATGTATCTTGCAAGTACTACAAGGTCTATATTATTTTCTTTTAATAATTTAATCTCTTTGGCTTCTGCTTCGGCTTTATTTTGTTTAGTAATTGGAATATGGTGGTAAGGAATCTTATATCTATCAGCAACGTAATTAAACTTTTCATGGTTGCTAATAATTATTGGAATTTCAATGTTCCATTCTCCAGATTCATATCTAGAAAGAATGTCAAAAAAGCAGTGAGAGTATTTTGAAACAAAGAGCGCAATTTTAGGAACGAAGTCATTAAACTTTAAACTAAATTTCATCCCAAATCTATCACCGACCAAAGTTCCAAAAAACTCACTTATTTTCTCTCTTGGTATGCTAAAGTTTTCAAGTTCCCACTCGATTCTCATGAAGAAATGTTTTTCAAATTCTTCAACATGCTGCTCAAGCATAAGAATGTTCCCATTGTTTTTAGAAACAAAATCGGTTACTGAAAAAACAATCCCTTCTTGGTCTGGGCAGTGAATTAAGAGAATCGCTGTTTTTTGCTTCATTGTAATACTTTCTTTGTTTTATAAAGATATACCAGATAGACAGCAAAAAATGTGCAAGACTTTACAAATCAATATTTTTCTTCACACAGATGCTCAGAATCCTCTTATTAAGCTGCATCTATCATCAATAAACATCAAGTAATGGCAACTTTGTATACTTCAATCTGGTTGATACTATATAAATATATTTAAATGATAGATACGCTCAATCACCTCATAAAAACAAGAAGATCGATTTTCCCTGCCATGTATACAGGCGAAAAAATTGATGACTCTTTAATCCAGAATTTACTAGAAAATGCAAACTGGGCCCCCAATCACAAAAAGACGGAACCTTGGAGATTTAAAGTTTATACTGGTCAAGGATTGATTGGCCTTGGAGAATTTTTAGCAAATCGATATAAAGAAATAACGCCTCCTGAAAATTTTAAAGAAACGAAATATAACAAGACTAAAAAAAAGGCAGGACAATGTAGTCATGTTATAGCTTTATGTACCCAAAGAGATCCAAAAGAAAGTATCCCAGAGTGGGAAGAACTTGCGGCTTTATCCTGCGCAGTTCAAAACATGTATCTAACATGTACAGCCTTAGGGTTAGGCTCTTATTGGAGTTCGCCTAAAACCATTACGCAAGACAAAGAATTTTTAGGTTTAAAGGACGATGAAAAATGTCACGGCTTATTTTATATAGGCGTGCCTCAAGAAGGGATTACATTTAATGCAACAAGAGGAGACGTTGGTCTAAAAACAATATGGATTCGAGAATAAAATTTGTCCATAGCTCAAATTATAGTAAGACTATTTTATCTTAGTTGGTATAAACCAATATGATGAAAAAGACACTCTATTTGCTATTAGTTATCTCAATCTTTGTTTCGATTCAAGAAACATCCGCTCAGAGAAAAACAAAAAATAAAACAGAATCAATTGAGGAAAAGAATCCTCTTGATGAGCTATCTGTATCTGCGCTCAAATTTAGGAATGTTGGACCAGCATTAACTTCTGGTCGGATTTCTGACTTTGCTGTTAATCCAGACAATCCCTCAGAATACTATATTGCTACCTCCTCTGGTGGAGTATGGAAAACATCAAATGCGGGAACAACCTTTACACCAATTTTTGATGGACAAGGCTCGTACTCCATTGGATGTGTAACCATGGACCCATCAAACTCTAATACTATTTGGGTTGGAACGGGTGAAAATAATAATCAAAGAAGTGTAGCATATGGAGATGGAGTCTATAAGTCGAATGACGGAGGAGCAAGCTGGAAAAAAGTAGGACTTGAAAATTCCGAGCATATAGGAAAAATAATTGTTCACCCTGATGACCCAAATACTGTTTGGATTGCCGCGATAGGACCATTGTGGAGTAGCGGCGGTGATAGAGGATTATACAAAACAATTGATGGTGGAGAGACTTGGAACAAAACTCTTGATATAAACGAATATACTGGAGTATCTGATTTGATAATCCATCCAGAAAATCCAGATGTACTATATGCAGCTGCCCACCAAAGAGCAAGACACGTATTTACATATCTGGGAGGTGGTCCTGGATCGGCTATTTATAAGTCTACCAATGGAGGTGAATCATGGTCAAAATCAATGAGTGGTCTGCCATCCGTTGACCTAGGTCGAATTGGACTAACAGTCTCACCGGCTAATCCTGATATAATCTATGCAATAGTTGAAGCAGCTCAAGGCAAAAGTGGCTTTTATAAAACCACCAATGGTGGAGCGAGTTGGTCTAAGCAAAGTTCATATGTGACAAGTGGAAACTATTATCAAGAAATAATCGCAGACCCGGTCGATGCCAATAGAATTTTTGCCATGGATACTTGGATGCATGTAAGTCATGACGGCGGGAAGAATTTTAAAGTTGCAGGAGAAGACGCAAAGCATGTGGATAATCATTGCATTTGGATAAACCCCAACAACAATAGTCACTGGTTGGTTGGATGTGATGGTGGAATTTATGAAACCTGGGATGAAGCAAAGACTTGGGATTTTAAAGCCAACCTACCAGTAACTCAATTTTATAAAGTAGCCGTTGACAATGACACTCCATTTTATAACATATATGGTGGCACACAAGATAATTTTTCATTAGGTGGTCCGAGTAGAACAAACACCAATCATGGAATTAGAAATGCAGATTGGTTTGTTACTCATGGTGGAGATGGCTTTGAAAGTCAAATTGATCCAGAAAACCCAGACATAGTCTATGCACAATCTCAATATGGTGTATTGGTAAGATATGATAGAAAGAGTGGGGAAGAAGTTGGAATACAACCCAAAGAAAGAAAAGGAGAAAACGGATACAGATGGAACTGGGATGCTCCTTTGGCGGTAAGCCATCATAAATCGGGTAGACTTTATTTTGCAGCCAATAAATTATTCCGTTCAGATGATCGCGGTAATAGTTGGGAGGTCTTAAGTGATGACCTTACACAACAATTGAATAGAAATGAATTAAAAATTATGGATCGAGTATGGGGAATAGATGCAGTAGCCAAAAATCGTTCGACTTCTCCTTACGGAACTATTGTTGCCTTTTCAGAATCTCCTTTAGATGAAAACTTATTAGTTGTTGGGACAGACGATGGTTTGATTCAGATTTCATCGGATGGCGGTAAAACATGGAGTAAGACTAATAATATTTCAGGTGTGCCTCAACGTAGCTATGTTAATACAGTGTATTGCTCACAGCATGATGCAAATGTTATTTATGCTGCTTTTAATCATCACAAATATGGTGACTTCAAACCTTACTTATTCAAGAGTAGTAATAAAGGATTAACATGGCAAAATATAAGTAACAATCTTCCAGAAAGAGGAAGTGTCTATTGCATTGAAGAAGATCATGTTAATAAGGATTTGCTTTTCTGTGGAACTGAGTTTGGTGTATTTTTTAGCCCTAATGGGGGAAGTAGGTGGAAGCAAATGAAAGCAGGTTTGCCTACAATTGCCGTTAGAGATATTACAATTCAAAGAAGAGAAAGTGATTTGGTTTTGGGAACCTTCGGAAGAGGTTTCTATGTCTTAGATGATTATTCTCCATTGAGAAATATTGGTAGCTCAGAGATGAATCAAGAAGCATATTTGTTTGCCAGTCGAGACTCTTGGTTGTATGAAAAGGCATCACCACTTGGTTTACCGGGAAAGGCTTTTATGGGAGATAGTTACTATTCTGGAGAAGATCTAGGAGCAGTTGCAATGATTTCATATTACATTAAAGACACCAAAAAATCATTAAAAGACGAACGAAAGAAAAAAGAAAAAGAAGCAGGTAAAGAAGGAAAGGATAATCCATATCCAAGTTATGATGAATTGAAAGCAGAGGGTGAAGAAATTAGTCCTTCGGTTTTAATTACCATAAGCGATAGCGATGGGAATATTGTGAGAAAAATATCTAAAAAACCAAGTAAAGGAATTAACCGCATTAAGTGGGATATGCGCTATGCTAGCAAAGAACCAATTAGTTTTGGCAAGCCAGCTTTTTATAATCCATTCGCAGGTAAATCTGAAGGAACATTGGTTCCACCTGGTGAGTATGAGGTAAGTATCTCGATGATTGATGGAGAAAAGGTAGAACAAATTGCCGAACCAATAAGATTGACATTGAAGCCTTTAGGTAATACGGTGTTACCTGCAAATGATAAAAAAGCAAAAGCTGATTTCCAACGAGAAATTGCTGAACTAGGAAGATCAATGGAAGGAGCTTCTCATTTACTAAGAGAGATGAATAATAAAATGAAGCACATCAAAAAGGCAATTGAAATGGTGGAAGCTCCATCTGGTCCTTTAATGAAAGATTATTACTCTTTGGACAAGAAGTTGAAAGAGCTCGGAATAAAAATGTACGGAGACAGAATCAAAACAAGACTAGATATTGATCAGCCACCAACTCCTGCTAATAGAATGGGGTGGATAAATTACGAACAGAAATACTCAACTTCTGAACCCACAGATACGCACAAAGAAAGTTTTAAAATCGCGAAAGAAGAATTTTTACCACTTCTAAAGGAATTGCAAGATTTAGCACAAAAGGATTTAGAATCTTTAGAAAAGAAATTGGAGGAAGCGGATGCCCCATATACCCCTGGTAGAGCTATAAAGATGATTCAGAAAAACTGATTGATTTCCACTTTGAAAACCAAATATCATTTTGATATTATTAAATAATAAAGATTTTTTATATATTAAACCATTATTAATCAAAACATAACTAACATGTTAGGTACAATTATTGGTTTAGCAAGTGGTGCTTTAGGCGGTGTTACCGCAGGATCTTTGATGAAAAAATCTTCTCTAGGGACACTATGGAATGCTGTTGCTGGAATAGCAGGCGGCGGTATTGGTGCTACAATTCTCGGAATGGTTGGACTCGGTGGTGCTGGCGGCGAAGGTGCAATGGACGCAATGGGTATTTTGAGTAATGTAGGAAGTGGATTAGTAGGAGGAGGAGTAGTAATGGCTGTAATAGGAGCTATAAAAGGTGCAATGGGAAAATAAAAGAAGACAATACAACCAACTTTAAAGGGAATAGCCGATAGGTTGTTCCCTTTTTTTATGATACCGGAGCCAGTGTGACATCCAATCCTTCAAGTTCTTTGGAGATTTTTATTTGACAACTCAACCTGCTATTGTCTTCCACAAAGAAAGCCTGATCAAGCATATCTTCTTCATCATCAGAAGCATCATTAAGTTTATGGTCGGAGTTAATATAACAATGACAAGATGCACACAATGCCATACCACCACAGGTTCCTTCTACAGGTAACTCATTTGCCTTGAGCGCCTCCATAAGATTAAATGACATATCTGTTGGTGCTTGAATGGTAGATTGCACACCTTCTCTATCCGTTACTTTTATATTTATTAAGTTATCTTCTATGAGCTTTTTCTTTTTAATATGTACGTACAATAGTTACAAAAAGTTCCTCTTATGAAAGCCCTTCTATACCAGTAACCGTAGTGTATTTGAAACTTAGTTTTTGATCAGGATATATCCTTTTAAAAACAGACTGAACCATCAAGGTTGCTTCATGAAAACCACAGAGGATTAACTTCAACTTTCCTGGATAAGTATTTATATCTCCAATGGCATAAATACCATCTTCGTTTGTACTGTAGTCGAATGTGTTTACTTCAATTGCATTTTTATTGATTGCCAAATTCCAATTTGCAATGGGACCTAATTTGGGCGACAAGCCAAATAAAGGAACAAAGTAATCTACGTTCAATTCAACTTCACCTTTCTCTTTTTGCTTGATTACAACTTGTTCTAAGGCGTCTTGACCATTGACGGCGATCGCTTGCGCGTCTGTAATCAAGTTAATTTTTTTGGCCTCTGCTAATGCCATCACTTTCTCCACACTATCCAAGGCACCACGGAAAGAAGTACGACGATGTATTAAAGTTATTTCTTCCGCAATATCTGCTAATTCAATGGTCCAATCCAGAGCGCTATCTCCGCCACCGGCAATCAATAATTTTTTGCCTTTATATTTTTCCGGGTCCTTTACAAAGTAATCTACACCATGGTTTTCGAATTTCTCCAAACCTTCAATCGGGGGCTTTCTTGGTTCGAAAGATCCAAGCCCTCCAGCTATGGCAATGGCTCCAGTATCGATAATCGTACCATCACTTGATTCAACATTAAATCTACCTTTAGCTGTTTTTTCTATACTCACAGCTTTTTCTCCTAAAGTGAAACTTGGATTGAATGGTTTGATTTGCTCCATCAGATTATCAATCAAATCTCCAGCCAGAATGGACGGATAACCTGGTATGTCATAGATAGGTTTCTTAGGATATATCTCTGAAAGTTGGCCTCCTACCTGTGGCAATACATCAATAAGGTGGCACTTTAGCTTTAATAAGCCCGCCTCGAATACAGTGAATAGCCCTACAGGACCAGCCCCAATGATTAATAAATCTGTTTGAATCATGCCGCAAAAATATTTGAATTATTTTATTCCCAACCATTATGTGGTATAAAACAGTAGCTATAAAACATCTATTAGTGGCTTTTGTTTTTCATTTATCTTCTATTGTCAGTGCTAATCAATGCTTGTTCACTAATTTGATTCATTTTGCTTTGCGCAAATAAGAACTATTTTTGCAGCCAAAAGGAACCTAAACTTTAGCTTGAAAGAAATAATTTTACAGAATGAAAAGCTCGTATTGCTTCCGCAAAAAGC
>CALHKJ010000044.1 GCA_938033975.1 uncultured Saprospiraceae bacterium
TTAATATAATTAGAAGATAAGGCTAGAAGGAGTAGACAGTCATAACCCATTAAATTCTTGACACCCTAACCTTCTTTTTCTTCAATTTGGTATTATTGACTAGAGGCAGTAAGGCCTTTACTTTCTTAGCATTTACTGCAACAAAAGCACAATCAGTTTTTAATTCAATCATACCCACATCGCCTTTATCTAATTTTCCTTGCTTAAACAAAAGTCCTGCAATATCACCTTTGGATATCTTATCTTTTCTTCCACCAGAAATAAATAAAGTCCTCCATCCAGAAGGCTTTAAAGGAGGCGCGGACTCAACTTGCTCAACTTCTTCAATGTTTATAAATTCTGGTAGCTCATCTTTCACATAATGCAACACATAAGCTGTTCCTTCTTTGTGCATTCTAGCTGTACGACCATTTCTGTGGGTAAATTCTTGTTCTCGGACGGGAAGGTGGTAGTGGATAATGAATTTTATCTCTGGCACATCCAATCCTCTTGCGGCTAAATCTGTTGCGAGCAATAATTGATGGGTACCATTTCTAAATTTTATTAGTGCTCGCTCTCTTTCCTTTTGCTCCATACCTCCATAAAAGCAACCGTGATCGATGCCGTACTCATTTAAAAAATCTGAAGTTCGTTGAATGCTATCTTTGAAATTACAAAAGATAATACCTGGAGCATTTCCTAAATGCCTCAACAGATCAACCAATGCTTTCAATTTATCCTTTTCGGGTGACTCTACCCTTTTAAGCGTAAGCGAAGAGGTCTTACCTGCTAAATAATCAATAGTGATTGGTTTTTTTATTTCCACAAAACCTGGAATCAAAGGTTCATTGGTAGCAGAAGTAAGAATCTTCTTTTCAACATCTGGAATATGTCCACAAATGTCAATCATGTCATCATCAAAACCAATTTCCAATGATTTATCAAACTCATCAAGCACCAAAAATTTTATCTCATCTATCTCAAAAGTTTGGCGTCTGAGGTGATCTGCTATCCTTCCAGGAGTACCGATGAGTATACTTGGCACTGTATTTAACTCCTGCATATCTTTTGAGAAGTAGCGACCACCATAAAATACATTGGCCTTATATCCTGAACCCATTTCGCGGATGACTTGCTCAATCTGTATTGCTAGTTCTCGTGAAGGTGCAATGATTAAAGATTGCACTTTTTTTATATCCGGATTTAATGAAGCAATAATCGGAAGTAAGAATGCAAGAGTCTTTCCTGTTCCTGTTGGAGAAAGCAAAATGACTTCGTTGGATGCTTGAATGGCAAGACTCGCCTCTTCTTGCATCGAATTCAATGCTTCAATCCCTAACTTAGATAATATTGCTGCTTGATCCTTTATGGCTTTTGACATGCCTCAAAGATATGATATTGTACAAGAAGCTATGCAATTGAAACTATAGGCTTTATAGATATTTATTTTGACCCCACTTCCAGTTTGACTCATCGATGATTGCGTATCCTAGTTTTTCGAAGGTATTTTTCAAAGCCTCAGCATCGAATTGATTTTTAGGCATAATCATCACCTCACCAATTTGCAAGTAAACCAAGAAGTGCTCGGGCAAATCGGCAATGTAGTCTATCTGGTCGCTTTTTATTTTTGATTCGCCCGTCTCATCTTTGGTAAGGATGAATTTATGGCCAAATTCCACGGATAACTTCTTACCAGTTCTTTGGCCTTGAGTTTTTTGAATATGTTTTTGAAAATGATTCTTGTATTTATAGTCAAAGTACTTTTTGTAAAACAACAAGGTAAGGACCATATAAAAAGCCATAGCAAGGGCCATCAATATCAAATCTGTTAAATAAAAATATACACCAATTATGATACAGACTATAGGAAGTAAAATCCATTGCTTTTGCCTTTTAGCCTGCAGGTTTCTATCTCTTGTAATCCTATAAAGCTGCTGCGTCAAAAAATCGTCATGCTCCAAACTGTAAGTCACTTCCATATTATGAAGATAATGAAAATAGAAATGAAAATGATAATTTGACTCTTACCTTAGCTTTGCCTTGAACGTTGAACAATATGAGGAAATGTTTCTTAAGACTATGTAATTGCTCAGTTTAAGATTTAATTTATGCTCTTACAATCCAACGATTAATGTCACAAGAAATCCTTTAGAAAAATTAATTTCAAGATCGGATTGTATTTTGTTTGCTCTTATTTTCATGGCACTAATTCCTGCTCCTAAATCTTTCTCTAAATCAAGATCAACCAAACTGTTGTCAAGGACTTTCAGTTCTAATGTATTTTTAGTTTGCGAAAGTGATATTTCTAAAACATCACCATTGCTATACTTAAATATATTAGCAACAGCCTCCTTGAAAAGGAGATAGACATTTGCTTTTAAAGCAAGAGAAATGGGATCATTAGTTGATGTAATTTTTTGTTCAAATGAAATCTTCAGCCTTCCATCTATGGAAATATTCTCAAGATGGTTTTCCATTCTACTTATCAAATCTTGGACTGTATTTTTTATTGGATTTTTAATCCAAATTGAATCACTGAGTTGATCTATTTTTTGGTTCAGGCTAGTGCTAAGTTTCCTATAAGGTCTACTTTCTTTCTCAATATTAAAGCCTGGGATTTCTGGTCGCCTTGAATTAGGTTTAAATAAGCTTCCAAAATTGCTGATGCTATTTGAAATTTCAATTCCTTTATGTTGATATTTTATCAGTTTACGGATGCGTCTCTTTTCGAGGACCATAAAATAGCCAACTAAGACACAAAGGCAAATCAATCCACATATTATCAAATACTCCAAGTTAATTTACTTGTTGCTTGTATTGAACAATGAGTAGATAGAACATCAACAAATAGAAATATGAAAAACCATGTGTTTTCATGAATTGGGGCTTTATAGTTTTCAAATAATCTTGTTGCAAAAGTAATAGCCAAGATGAATAATTTCATCACATGAAAATGTAGTTTTTATCCCTTTAGTCTCATGAATTTGAACTTACACATAGTTTACTAGGGTAAACAACTAGTTAAATAGAGGGGGTATTTTAATAACAAAGAAACTGTGAACAAGAAATTAATTCTGCGGGGTCTTAATGCCTCCTTGCTTGATGATGTCTCTCCACTTTTCAAAGTAGTTGCGATCATCAAAATCTGGATCATTTTCATATTTGATACAATCAGGGCCTCTGCCGAAACCTTTGTACTCAAAAAAAATATCATTCTTGTAATATTTTATGAGACAACTATCTAGAAGACTGTTTTGTGTTTGGGTATCATCAAAACTCGAAAATCGATAATAATAAGTCCCTGATTTTGCATCAACGTACCCAGCCCTATAACCATCTTTCTTTTCGAATGAAATACAATTGACCTTTTGTAATCTTGCTTGTAAGGCTTCAATAGAGGGACGAGTCCAACCCAGTTCGCTTAGATATTGAGTATTTTCATTATCAGTGAAGTCTACACTAGAACTAGATTTCCAACCTCGATCATAATTACCGGAGATTGACACCTTGGTATCAGAGATGAATTCTATTTTAAATCTATCTCTATCAGGCAAATAACCGATGTAATCTTCCAAATTTTGAAACTCAAATTGATTTTCATCATAATTACTTTGGAGCTTTTTTTCAAAACCTGTGAGCATAGGTTCATTAAAGGATTCAATTTTATCTGGATCAAAAAACAAAGGCCTTTCTCCTTCCACAACCAATATAATATCAATCATTATAGAAATCGCAAGAGTTCCAATAACAAAGAAAAAGAAGAAAAAAGCAAGCAGGTTTTTTGTTATGTGATAGAAGCAGCCCATATCCTTAAAACATTATCGATCAAAAGTAAGTTCCTAACTATTTGGTCTAATTTAGACAATTACAATTACCTTCTCTTTTTAAATTTGGACTTGGAGTGGCGCTTTGCCTTTGATTTGATATACTCCTTTTTGTTTTGCTTTCTGTGCTCCCCAAGTAGTTTATCAATAAGATCTTCTCTACCCATCTTTTCGAGTCGAGCTCGAATTTGCTTCCTGTTTTCGCCTTTGTACCAAAAGAAAAATTGATGTTGAGCTTTCTTTTCTTTCGGGTTCTTGGCTGTGTAAACCTCTTTCAAGGTGTAGGGATGCAAACCTGTGTAGTATATAATTGTAGCTACCGTCATAGGAGTAGGAGTAAAATCCTGTACCTGCTCCAATCTAAATCCTAGCTCCTTTGTATCACCTGCAAGATTCGCCATATCTTCTTCTTCACAACCTGGGTGACTTGATATAAAATATGGTATCAATGGTTGTTTCAAGCCATGCTTACGATTAAAGAAATCAAACTTCTTTTTAAAAGATCTAAAATGTTTGAATGATGGCTTTCTCATCACCCTCAAGGTATTCTCAGAAGAGTGCTCTGGAGCAACCTTGAGTCTTCCACTTACATGATTACAAACAACCTGCTCTAAATATTCATCTAGACTTCCGTCGTGGTTTTTATTATAACTTTCTGTAAGGAGATCATATCTTAAGCCACTACTGACAAATGCTTTTTTTACCTTAGGATTCGCATCCACTTTTTTGTACAGCTCAGTCATCGGCTTGTGAGACGTATCTAGATTACTGCAAATGACTGGATGAATACAAGAAGGAGCCACGCATCTATCGCAGATTGATTGCACCTTTCCTTTCATCTTATACATATTTCCGGAAGGGCCACCAAGATCAGAAATGTAACCTTTGAAGTCAGGCATCTTTGTAATATTCTCAACTTCTTTCAAAATCGATTCTTCAGAACGACTGGCAATAAATTTTCCTTGGTGTGCAGAAATAGTACAGAAACTACATCCTCCAAAACAACCACGATGCATATTAACAGAAAAGCGAATCATCTCGTAAGCAGGAATTGATCCACGCTTAGCATATTTTGGATGAGGCATTCTGGTATAAGGTAGATCAAAAGAAGTATCAATCTCATTTTCAGTCATCGGTGGATAAGGTGGATTGACTACCAAGTATTTATTCTTCACCTTCTGAATCAAACGGTCTGCCTGTACCTTATTTGACTCCTTTTCTATGTGTTTGAAATTCGCAGCAAATAATTTTTTATTACGTAAGCAGGTTTCGTGTGAAGCAAGGTAAATGGAATTACGATCATACTTTGGAATATCATCTTCCTTCTTAACTATATAAGCCGTTTGTAATACATCTTGGATTTCAGAAATCTTTTCACCTGCAATCATTCTTCTAGTGATCTGCCTCAATGGCATTTCACCCATTCCATAAACCAGCATATCTGCTTTACTATCTTCTAGTATGGTAGGAAATAATTTGTTGGCCCAGTAATCGTAGTGAGTCACTCGACGCAAGGATGCTTCAATGCCACCAATCAAGACTGGGACATCTGGATATAAGTCTTTAAGTATATTGGTGTAGACTGTTGCAGCATAGTCTGGACGATGGCCTGCGCTGCCTCCTGGTGTATATGCATCCGTCGACCTTTTTCTTCTAGCGGCGGTATAGTGATTCACCATCGAATCCATACAACCTGAGGTTACACCAAAAAATAATTTTGGCCGACCCATTTTTTTAAAATCTCTAAGATCATCTTGCCAGTTTGGTTGAGGAACAATTGCCACCTTTAAGCCTTCACTTTCTAAGATTCTTCCGATTACAGCTGAACCAAAAGCTGGGTGATCTACATAGGCATCGCCTGAAATAATAATTACATCAAGTTCATCCCAGCCTCTTGCTTGAACTTGTTTTTTTGTGATGGGCAACCATCTTGATATGTCATTATGGTAATCGATTGTGCAAAGGTAGGTATAATGAAGGAAAGACACAGCAGAGTTATTACAATTGGAATGTCAATTATTCGATAAGGAGGCACTAAAGAGCTAAGCTGAGCTAAGATTCATAGATAATTTGAACTTCTTATCCACTTCTGTGTATATTCCTCTATGCATTTAAGATTCAAGCTTGCAAAACTATTTGGGGTCATCGTACTCTTTTGGGGACCATTAGTTGCATTTGCGCAAGCAAATTCCATTTCAAGAGAAAACTTTAGAACAGAATTGATTTTATTGAAGGGACAGTTAGAAAACTTTCACCCTAATCTGTATATCTATCATACTGCTCAGGAATTGGATCAAACCATTGACTCAATCACCTCATCTTTAGATTCTCATATAGATATTTGGGAAGCCTATCATCATGTTTCTTTCTTGGCAGCCTATATTCAAGACGGTCACTCACTTGTGTATCCTGGAGACAAAACTTTACAGCAGTTTTATGGTGAAGGTCCGCTCTTTCCCCTTGATATTTTCTATGATGGCGAAAAATTAAATATCATTTCTGATTACAGTGAAGAAAATGCAATTCCCTTGGGTTCAGAAATTATATCAATCAATGGAAGGTCTACTGAGGAGCTGTATCAATTTATGTTAAATCGGCTTCCAAGAGATGGGAACAATATGCAATATCCCAGACATATTTTTTACAAGTTTTTCTCAGCATATTATAGTTTCTTTTTTGGTTTCAAAAATTCCTATGAAATAAAATATATTGACACTATACAAGAATTGAAAACTGTCAATATTAAGTCTTTGACAAGAGGTGAAATTAGAATAAGAAAGGAAGAACAGGGGCACATCGAAAGGAAGGCAATTCAACTAAAAGTTGATGAAGAAAATCATATGGCAATTTTGAAGATAAGCACTTTTGATA
This sequence comes from uncultured Saprospiraceae bacterium, assembly GCA_938033975.1. Classification (GTDB taxonomy): domain Bacteria; phylum Bacteroidota; class Bacteroidia; order Chitinophagales; family Saprospiraceae; genus JAHDBF01. The sequence goes on from CALHKJ010000044.1 coordinate 6,675, forward strand.
AAGAGATGCTTAAAAATGATTTTGAGCAAAACTTCAAAAAAGAAATAAGATCAGCTCTTAGAATTATAAAGAAAAATAAGCTTGAAAATTTAGTAATCGACCTTAGAGATAATCAAGGAGGTGATATAAGCAATGGAGCTTTTTTACTGAACCAATTATCCAAGAAAAAGATAAAACTTGTTCATTCACTTCAAGGAATGAAAATTGACGAAATGAGAAGCAAGCGAGTAATGAAGAAAAAAATAAACATTGAAGGCTTCACTCTAATGCCCTTTATAAAGCAATACAAGGGAAATATTTTTTTACTAACAAATAGTGGCAGTTATTCTTGTTCCGCTCTTGTCGCCAATGCATTTCAAAAAAATAATCTAGGACTAATCATTGGAGAAATGACTGGAGGTTCAAGGTCAATAAATTGCGGATCACCAAATGAGACAATAACACTACCCTACTCAAAAATAATTTACACCATTCCAACCACTAGATTTAAACTTAATGAAAAAGTATCTAGAGAGGCACAGGGTGTGATTCCGGATATTGAGATTAAGGAAAATTTTAAGATGTATATTGGTGGGGAGGATGTTTTTTTGGAGACTGCCAGACTTAAGACAGAGAGACGATAGACATTTGTAGGCCACCTTGATAACTTCAACCATCTGCCGACGGATTGAAATTATCTTTTCCTCCACCAGTTGGTGGAGGAATTGAGTTCCGAATAACATTTCTTTTATGAAAACTTCTGCTTTACGCAGATACCCAAAACACTCTTTACTACTTACGAATTATTGAATCATTTCCATAAAAACAAAAGGGATTTCAAATCTCAATCCCTATGCCCGTAGGCGGAGGGAAGATTATAAATCATCTTACGACTTTAGGAGTAAGATGGTTTTAGAATCAGGGAGGCCTACTTCAATACTCTGACATCTGAAGTCTGAATTCTGACATCTTCAAGATTCTTCCAACTTCAAAACCCCAGTAGTATAATCTCTAGTTTGCAAGCACAGCTCCCGATTATCGATTAGAGATTGGCCGAATGATGGGATCATTTCTTTCAATTTTTTTTGCCAATCATCTGAGGCTAGCCTTTCTGGAAAGCATCTTTTCAAAACATCTAACATGATCGAAACTGAAGTCGATGCACCCGGTGAGGCTCCAAGCAAAGCCGCGATCGTATTGTCTTCACTTGAAACTATCTCCGTTCCAAATTTTAATACTCCACCTTCTTCTTTATCTTTTTTTATGATTTGAACTCTTTGTCCAGCAGTGATCAACTCCCAATCTTCCATTTTGGCATTGGGATAATATTTTTGAAGTGCTTCAAAGCGATCTTCAGGAGATTGGAATACTTGCTCAATTAAATATTTGGTCAAATCAATATTTTGAATTCCTGCTGATAGCATTGGCCAAATATTATGAACTTCTAATGAAAGAGGAAGATCCATGAAAGATCCATTCTTTAGAAACTTGGTTGAAAATGCCGCATATGGGCCAAACAACAAAGAACGGACTCCATTAAGCATGCGTGTATCAAGGTGAGGTACAGACATCGGTGGGGAACCGTGAGCAGCTTTGCCATAGACCTTTGCTTCATGTTGAACTACTACTTCGGGATTGTTGCAAATAAGAAATTGCCCGCTTACGGGAAAACCGCCATAACCTCTTCCTTCAGGGATATCAGATTTTTCTAAAAGAATAAGCGCACCTCCACCTGCTCCAACAAAAACAAAATCAGCCTCTCCAGTTTTTTCCACATCCTCATTTAAATCCTTAACATCTACTTGCCAGCCCTCATCCTTACGAGTGATATCCTCCACCTCATGACCAAGAAAAACTTTGACATTGTCACAAGTTCTAAGGTATTTAATCATAGCTTTGGTAATAGACCCAAAGTTTACATCTGTACCTATCATCATTCTAGTAGCGGCAATCTCTTCTGAGCTATCTCTTCCTTTCATCATTAATGGAACCCAGTCAGCAATTACATCAAAGTCCTCTGTGTATTCCATATCTTCAAACATGCCATACTTTGTCATAGCCTCATATCTCTTCTTTAGAAATGATATATTTTCCTTTCCCCACACAAAACTCATATGATCAATATCATTGATAAACGGCGAGTCAGTTTTTACTTTCCCTGTTTTCTGTAAGTAAGCCCACATTTGTTTTGAGACTTCAAAAGATTGACTAATCTTAAGTGCCTTGGAAATATCTACAGAACCATCTTCTCTTTGTGGAGTATAATTCAATTCACAAAAAGCAGAATGTCCAGTACCTGCATTATTCCATGCATCCGAACTTTCGGCTCCTACTTCATCAAGTCTTTCATAAATAGTTATATGCGCCTCTGGATCTAATTCTTTCAAAAGAACTCCTAAAGTGGCACTCATTATTCCAGCACCTATTAAGGTGTATCTTTTCTCTGACATCTAATTTCTAAAATTTATTAATCATAAAGATAACTATATCCACTCTGTATGAAATTTCTTTCCTCTGTCCGCATCTACCCTTTCATAGGTATGAGCACCAAAATAATCTCGTTGAGCTTGGATGACATTTGCCAATGATTTTTGTTCTACAAAAGCATTTAGATAGCTTAGAGAGTTAGACATGCAAGGAGCAGAAATATTCGTTTTGCTAAAAATTGATACAATCTTATTTAAGCTAGCTCTTGAATTAACAACAATAGAATTCAAACTGGAATTCATTAAAATATTTGAATGATTATCCTTTGCATTAGATATGTCTTCCATCAGTTTGGATCTTATGATGCATCCATTCGTCCAAATCCTAGAAAGGTCTTTGAAGTTGATCGCCCACTCATATCTTTCCGATGCCTTTGCAATCAGGTCATAGCCTTGATGATGATTTACGATTCTTGCTATTTGATAAGCAGTTCGTAACTCGTCAATATCTAAGTTAAGTGATTCATTTGCGGAAGCATAAATTGAAGCAGCTTCTTGACGTTGATCATAATAAGATGATTGATATCTGGCAAACAGTGCTGCCGTTAAAGTTGGTATCGCAACTCCCAATTCGCAAGCAGCAATGGTTGTCCAACTACCGGTACCTTTATTGCCAGCCTTATCTAAAATCAAATCTAGCAAGTGCTTATCACCTTCTTTTCTTTTTAAAATTTCGGTTGTAATCTCCAATAGATAACTCGCACTATCTGTCTTCAACCAACTTGCAAAAATATCAGAAATCTCATCTGGAGATTTTTGCAAACTGTAACGCAATAGTCCGTAAACTTCTGCGATTAATTGCATCTCCCCGTATTCAATCCCATTATGGACCATCTTTACAAAATGTCCAGAGCCACCACCTCCAATATAATCACAACAAGTTCCTCCTGCATTATCTTTAGCAGCAATACTGGTCAAAATTGGACCAACACTTTTATAGCCTTCTTTTGATCCTCCTGGCATAATAGAAGGTCCCTTCAATGCACCTTCTTCTCCACCTGAAACACCAGAACCAATAAACTGGATGTTCTTTTTTCCTAAGTCCTGAAATCTTCTTTCCGTATCTTTGTAATGAGAATTTCCTCCATCTATGATGATATCACCCTCATCAAGAAAATCACTAACACTATCGATTACTTGATCAACTGCCGCACCAGCATTGACCATTAGAAATACTTTTCTTGGGCTTGCCAATGAATCAACAAATAATTTTAAATCATCATAGCCTTCAGCATTTGACATTTCGTCATAACTACTTACAAAATCTCTTGCGACATTTTCTTCTTTCCCATCTACATGTCGATTGTATACACTTATTTTGATTCCACGGCTTGCAATGTTTCTACTCAAACTTTTTCCCATGACACCAAGACCAATCAATCCAATTTCTGACTTTTGCTCCATTGTTATTTTATTCAATACGCTTTCAACTATTTCTTGCTTACTATTTTCTACATCCATCTTTATTCCATAAATAGGTTCTTCCCAGGCATCAAATTGTGATTGCAATAAAGAAGAAGGCATATAATGCTCTCTAGATTCCATCCTTGATTTGATTAAATCAAAATCTCCTTGAAGCACAACCCACCTTAGCTGTTGCTCCAGACCTGTCATCAAATTCTTTCTGTAACTTTCTTTGAGTGCCGAACAAGCAAGAACACATCCATTAGATTTTTGTTCTTCTTTTAATTTTACATTTAATGCTTGCAACCAAGGCCAGCGATCTTCATCTACCAAAGGCTCACCATTTTGCATTTTTTGCTTGTTGGCATCTGGATGAAAATCATCAGCATCAAAAAACGGAATATCTAGTTTTTCAGATAGCATTTTACCAATGGTCGTTTTCCCAATACCACTTACTCCAATTACTATAAAGATTTCATTTTGAACCATGCTTAAAGGTAAAAAAGAATCGAAACTTAAAGATGACTTTGGACATTTGACTTTTGACTTTGGAACTTTTGTTTTGTGCTAATAATCT
>CALHKJ010000045.1 GCA_938033975.1 uncultured Saprospiraceae bacterium
TTGAAGATTTTGTGACGGCAATGTTCGCTATTGACCTGAGAAAACCCAAAGACTTCTGAATCCGTAAGAGGGCGTCCAATTTTCTTAGAAACATTAAAAAGGTATTCTACTTCTTCTGGATTTAGTGCTAAACCTTCTTTCTGGTTATAAGATTCAATATCAAGAATTGAATTGATTTTTTCCGGTTGGATATTGATGGTGAATAGATCTTGAGAAAGTTTTGCAAACTTCTCAGAGATCATCGGATCGTATTCCTTCGAGTCTTTAGGCGCAGCTTGGAATTTTTCAATTCGCTCGATGCCAGAGATGGACATGTTTTGAGTAATCTCCACTGCATTGGTGCTCCAAGGAGTAATCATAGCTGCTCGCGGCCCTACAAAGGTAGTTTCAATACTTTCTTGATTTATTTGAGCTTGATCGCCAAACAGCCAACTTAGTTTTTTAAGATCATCTTCAGATAGAGACACGGAGGTCTGGACAGCGAAGATGAAAGAAGAGGGATTGCCAAAAAATAGTATCATATGCTTAAACTATTAAGCACACAAATTTTCACTTTTTTAAATTAAAAAAAGAATATCTAGTGACATATTATGTGCTAATTAAGATGTTTCATAACAACTAGATTCTGAATTAAATAATATTGAATCTTGGGACGTTAGAAAGTGGTGACAATTGCGGTAAGCGCAGGAAAAGACATATATATATCTTGATATAGAAAATGAGGATATACTTTGGTACCAATTGGTTATCTTGAACTCATAAAAATTAAAAATGGCAGAGAAAGAATTTTGGACTGGCTCCGATAAATATTTATGCGATAGGGATTTGGCTCAATCATTCCATATTGCGAGGACTTTGGGGATGCCCCTTTTGATAGAAGGAGAGCCAGGTACAGGGAAAACAGAGTTGCCTTTGCAATATGCTGCAGATAAAGGCTTGGAATTGTTTGTTTATCCAACTGGATCTAAAAGTAATGTAGAGCAATTCGTTGCTCGTTTCGATCACGTCAAATACTTAAGAGATTCTCAAATTGAAATCCTTAATTCTCAAAGAGAAGAAAAGGGACTAAAAAATAAGTTGTCTACTGGAGGAAGAAATCCTGAAAGATTAGAAGATTATGTTGTAAAGGGTCCAGCGGCTCAAGCCTATTCAAAACCGAATTCTGTATTGTTGATTGATGAAATAGATAAGGCTCCTAGAGAATTCCCCAATGATCTTTTGTATGCTTTGAGTCATCGAAAATTTATCATGCCAGAGTCTGGTGAAATTTTGGAAATATCTGAGGAAGACATGCCAGCAATAGTCATTACATCAAACCGAGAGCAAGAGTTGCCAACTGCTTTTAAGGGCAGATGTATCTATCATTATATTCATTTTCCAGAGGCAGATATTATGAGGCAGATAATAGCTAAGCATTATCCAAAAGTTGAAACCAAAATTGTTGATGTGGCTTTAGATGTATTTTATCATCTACGAAGAATAGGTTTGGAGCGAGCACCTACTACCAGAGAGTTATTGAATTGGTTGAAATACATTAAAACTCATTCTACTGCTGAGGCAATAGATAAGATTCAAAAACTGGAAGGATTGGGTACATTGATAAAAACACAGACAGATTTGGAGCGTGTACAAAAAAAGATTCTAAACAATCCATTGGACTATAATAAAAGAAGTACGCCCAACTAATGTTTGAAACCTTACCACATAAATTTAGTGAATATGAGATCCCTGTTGATGTAAGGGCTTTGCTTCTTTTGCGTAAAGCAATTGAAAAAGACTTGGTCAGAACATTGGGAGATATTTACAATGTCTTAAAAGGCATTGTGGTAAAAGATCCTGATATGATGGGTCCATATACAAAAGCATACTATGACTATTTCTTAAACATTAAGATGCATCATGGTGATAGTTTGTCAGATGCTATTTTGCGATCAGAGACATTCAGAAAATGGAAAGAAGATAATTTGGATCGAATGGGTGATGATATGGATGTAGATGATATGGTTACCAAGTTTTTAGATGATGTGCATCTGACTCATTATGACATCAAGGAAGTTTTAGACGGAAAAGAAATTTGGGATAAAGATAGAGGTGATGTAGAAGATAGAGATAGAATAGAGTCAAATGAAGAAAAGGCCCGAAGGACCTTAGATAAAATGGCTGATTATTCTGACTTGAGTTTGGAAGAATTATTGGAAAGGATGAAGGAGGTAATGGAGCAACAAAAGGCGGATCATTCTGGAGGAAGTCACTGGCTTGGAACAGGCGGTATTTCGCCTTATGGTCATGGTGGTGCGGCTAAAGATGGATTGAGGGTTGGAGGAACTGGTGGTGGTAAAATGGCAAGGAAGGTTTTGAATGACAGAAAATATTTTCCGGTTGATTTGGATGCCATCATTAACGACAACAATGTTGATGCTGCCTTGGCTTCTTTAAAAGGAATTATTGAAGAAACTGCACAAGAAAAACTTGACGTTCCCAATACAATAAAAAAAGGCCTCAAGCGAGGAGGTTTATTTATTCCTGAAATAAAAAATAATCAAGAAGATAAGCTTCAGGTGATTTTAATTATTGATAATGGAGGCTATTCAATGGATGCTTACATAAGGGTGGTGCAGACCTTATTTAGAAAAATGAAAACCAGGTTTGCTCATGATTTAGAAACCTACTACTTCCACAATACAGTTTATGATAGAGTTTTTTCTGATGCTCAAAGATCTAAACAAGTAGACATCGATCGAATCTTGAAAAAGGATCCAAATTACAGAGTTTTTTTTGTTGGAGATGCTGCAATGGCTGCTTATGAGTTAAACGGAATGAGTGTAGAGACTTATCGAAAAATGAAAAAGCATTTTAAGAAAATAGCTTGGTTAAATCCAGAACCTCAAAGGTATTGGGCTCATACTTTTACAACGATGGTAATTAAAGAAGTGATTCCAATGTTTCCTTTAAGTCCTAAAGGAATTGAAGATGCAGTCCAGCAAATGAATCGAAAGAAAAATTAATTACTTGGCTTCTACTTTTTTGGGAACTGGTTTTAATTCGAGGCTCTTGCAAATTGTAAAACAGAAAGTTGTACCCTCACCATGATTAGATACAAAATCGATATCACCTCCATGTTTTTTCGCGATCTTTTTGCAGATAGATAAGCCAATTCCTGTGCCATCATATTTGCTCGAACTATGAAGTCTTGAAAACATTTCAAATATTTTCTCTTTGTATTTTTCAGAAATTCCAATTCCATTATCCTGAATCAGAATCTTGTGATATTCTTCTGTTGATGAATAATATATTCTAATAAACTTAATGGTTGAATCATTGTATTTAATTCCATTTCCAATTAAGTTTTGAATTATCAATGAGATTTTATTGTAGTCACAAGTAATGACATCTGGAAAGTCATCACTTATTGTAAATCTTACATTTGAATACAATTCACTACTGTAATTCACATCAATGATATCTTTTATTATGCTAGGGACATGAGTCTCAACCAATTTATTATCTACCTGTTCAATTTTTCCAAAGGTTAGCAAGTCTGATACAATGGTAGACATTCTCTCCACTGATTTAGAAATAATCCTATTATATGATTTTACAGCATCAAGATCATTTTTCTCGATTTTCTTTTCCATTAGACCCGCAAACGATCCTATATTTCTGAGTGGAGCTTTTAAATCATGTGAGACTATATAAGTTAGTTTCTCTAGCTCTTCATTTTTCTTTTCTAACATTTTAGTCCTTTCGACTACCTTTTCTTCAAGGTTGCTATTTAAGATTAATAATTGCTCATTAAGTGTTCTTACTTCTTTTACAATTTGCTGCCTGTACGTTTCTCTTATCATGTAAACTGCGAATAATATGCACGTTGCAAGAGGAAGGGTTAAGGTATGAAATTGGTTGTTTGGAACAAATGAAATATATAAACATAAAATTATGGTAGACAGCAATAAGAATATCACCATCAAGTTTCTATGTAGAATAATAGAGGCTGTTGCAGCTATTCCAGTCAATAAAATGATTGAATAATTGACATCAAATTTATTCTCAACAGTAATCCAACCACTCCAAATAATGGCTATAGCCAAACTAGCATACAGATAACAGATATAGTTTCTTTTTACATGTTCGACCCAAAATGTTCCAAGCAAGACTGATGCAAACATTAATCCTAATAATGCTCTGTGAGTCATATTTTCCAATGTAGTAGAATCTAGATATTGTAGGATGACACCGGATATAGGATACATTACCATAGCAGCTACCAATACCACACGCGCATATTGTAGTTTCCAAACCTTAAGTTTGGACAATGAATCTTTTGTTTTACTATGACTATTCATCTCTGGTTATAAAACAATCGATTTTAGTGCCAGAAGAATCAATTATTTGTAAAATAGATTGCAATTGATTTATTGGTAGCTCTTAATTCGTTATTTTGTTGTGACTAATATGACTAACTCCGTATTTCTAGGTATTAAAGGAATCTAGAAATTCTAATTTTTCAATGTTTTCCAACCTTTCAAGTAAAAAAATATGGATAAGAATCGAAGAAAATTTATAAGAATATCTAGTGCTTTAGCACTTGGAACTGCCATTTTTCCACAAATAGCATGTACAGCTAAAAAATCTATGCTTGATTCTACAGCCATAGATCCCAACAAGCTAAACAAATTTGGAATTCAGTTATGGACTCTAAAAGATGACTTTCAGAAAGACCCTAAAGCAGTGTTGTCCAAAGTTGCTTCATATGGATACAAACAAATTGAAG
>CALHKJ010000046.1 GCA_938033975.1 uncultured Saprospiraceae bacterium
GGCTTATACTCCCTTCATAATCTCTTCCTCTCTTGTCAATGTGATTAACGAGTGTTGGAATTCCTGCTTTTAAGTAAATCAATAGATCTGGAGGATTAACTTGGGAGGACATTAACCTGAATAATTCGGTGTAGTTTTCAAAATCCCTTTTCTCCATTAAGCCTAGTTCATGTAGATTCGGTGCGAAGATATTTGCATCTTCATAAATAGTACGATCTTGAATGACGGTTTTATCTCCTTTTTGGATATTTAATATCTGTTGGTACCTTGAGTTGAGGAAATAAATCTGAAGGTTAAAAGACCATCGGGTCATGTCGTTGTAGAAATCGCTGAGATAAGGGTTTTGAGAAGTATCTTCATAATGCACATGCCACCCATAATGCTCAGATAGCATGGTAGAGAGTGTGGTTTTACCAGCACCAATGTTACCAGACACGGCAATGTGCCTTAGCTTCCCCTTGTTGGCATCCTGTTTTGGCATCGAGTTCTAATTTCGTGTCCGAAAATACAATTTCATATGGATTCAGAAATATATATTGAGCAGAGATTGCAAAACTTTTTCAATCAAATATATTTTTCTCACATATGATGTGATTATTCAAGTATTTTTGCGTCATAATCTACGAAATGACAAAATTTAGAAAATCTCATAGTAAAAGTGATCGTGGTGACTCATGGTTTGCAAGGGTGGTTTCTTTCACTGTATTATTAGTAGTTGCAGCCATAGCATCTGTCTTTTATTTGCCAAGCATGTTTGAAGAGCAATCCAACAGTCAATCTGGAAATTATTCTCAAAGTTCTGGGGAATATGATAAATCTGGGCTTACTCCTGCTTTTCATAGAGAATTTTTACCTGTTTCAGATAACAAATCGATAGTCCATCATGATTATTACTCATTGGCATACAATGAAAAATATGAACAAGCTGATTGGGTTGCTTATGAACTTACAAAAGAATCATTGCAAGCCAAGAATGTACCGAGAGCAAAAAGATTCAATTCAGATCCAAAGGTAAAAACAAAATCTGCAGTACATTCAGATTACTCTCACTCAGGATATACAAGAGGCCATATGGCTCCAGCTGGAGATATGGCATTCTCTAGTGATGCAATGAAGCAATGCTTTTATATGAGTAACATGAGTCCGCAGCTTAGACAATGTAATAATGGAATCTGGAAAGAACTTGAAGAAACAGTTAGGGATTGGGCTTACAAAAAGGGTTCTGTATACATTGCAACAGGTCCTCTTTTTTATGATGATGGAGACACACCTAGAATTGGGAAAAATAAAGTAGCAGTCCCTGATGCTTTTTATAAAATCATATTGGAAAAAGATACTGACAAGTCGGTCAGCTTTATCATTCCAAATGAGTTAAGTAACAAACATCTCAAAGAGTATCAAGTAAGTATCAATGATGTAGAAGAACAAACAGGCATCAATTTCTTTTCTGGGATCTTAGATGAAGAGGCAGAATCTGTAAAAGAAATAAAATATTGGCCAATCAGCGATAAGAAGTATCGGGAGAGAGTCAATAATTGGAATAAACAACAATAGTCTATTAATATTCAAGCAAAATAATATGTCAAAAGAGAATTTTTTAAGCGAAATCAGCGAAGGTTACAAATTTGATGGAAAGTCTATTCAGTTAGGCGCGGCGATGTATGATGGAGAGGTTCAAACAAATAGTATTGTGAATTTACCTTTGAAGATGTTTAACAGACACGGTCTGATAGCGGGTGCTACTGGTACTGGTAAAACCAAAACAATGCAGGTCATTGCCGAGCAACTTTCTGCAAATGGAGTGCCTACCATGCTCATAGATATTAAAGGTGATTTAAGTGGAATAGCAAAGGCAGGTGAGGAGCAAGACTTTATAAAAGAGCGTCATGCAAAAATTGGTTTTGATTGGAATGCTGACTCATCTCCAGTGGAGTTGATGAGTATTTCAAATGAGAAGGGTGTAAGGATGCGAGCTACAGTTCATGAATTTGGGCCTACCTTATTTGCTAAAATTCTGGGATTGAATGATACACAGACTGGAATCTTTTCTGTGCTATTTAAATACTGTGATGACAACAATTTAAAATTAGTTGACCTTACAGATGTCAAGGAAACCTTGAAGTTTGCCATGTCTGATGAGGGCAATGCGGCTTTAGAAGAAGAATATGGAAAGATTTCTTCAGCATCTATTGGTGTGATGTTGAGAGAGATTGCGGCCTTAGAGGAGCAAGGAGCAGACAAATTTTTCGGAGAGCCTTCATTCGAAGTCAATGACCTCTTAAAGAAAGACAGATATGGTAAAGGAATGATCCACATCCTTAGGGTGATGGATATCCAAAACAAGCCTAAATTTTTCGCAACCTTTATGATGCAGCTTTTGGCTGAGATTTATGAAAGCCTTCCTGAAGAGGGAGATTTAGAACAGCCAAAGTTTGTTATGTTCATTGATGAGGCTCATTTGATTTTTGATGGCGATGCACCTAAAGTCTTGGTGGAGCAATTAGAAGTTATGGTTAGGCTTATCAGATCAAAAGGGGTAGGAATCTTTTTTGTTTCTCAGAGTCCAGATGATATTGATGATAATGTATTAGGTCAGTTGGGTCTTAAAGTCCAACATGCACTTAGAGCCTTTACGGCAAAAGACCGAAAGGCTATCAAAGCTGCTGCACAAAATTATCCAATGACTGATCATTATGATGTAGAGGAATTAATTACGAGTTTAGGAATTGGAGAAGCTCTTGTAACTACTTTAAGTGAAAAGGGGATACCGACACCTTTAGTACATACTTATTTAAGAGCCCCTCAATCAAGAATGGATATATTGCAATCAGCTGAAGTTGATGAAATCATGTCTTTTTCGAATTTAGCAGGTAAGTATGCACAGGATATCGATCCAGAAAGTGCGGGTGAATTGTTGAAAGCTAAAAGAGATGCTTATGCAGCGAAAGCAGAAGAAGCTGAGGAGCTGAAGGAGAGGGAAAAAATTGCTAAAGAAGAAGAAAAGCTAGCAAAGGTGAAAGCTAAGGAAGAAGAAAAGGCTTCAAAAGAAAAGAATGAGGTGGTTGGAAAGGTAGGAAAGGAAGTAGGGAACATGTTGCTAGGAGCAGGTCTTAGAGCTTTAGGGATTAAGACAAGAAGAAGAAAATTCTTTTAGAAACAAGCAATAAATAAAAAAAGGGACCAAGATTTATTCTTGGTCCCTTTTTTATTTTAGTTGCCGTTATTTTTTACTGGGGTTTCTATGATTGGAGATGGTTTAAAATCTCTTGTATATTTTGGCCATGGTACTTTTTTGAAGTAGTCTTCAGCAAAGTACTTGATGATCATCTCAAATGTCTTAGAGTCTTGATAACCAGGAATCGGTTGTATGAGCTTAGAGTTCTCGTCTAAGAAAACAACAGTTGGAAAGCTAAGTTTGCCTTTTAGCAATTCTGCTGCTAGCTCGTGGTAACCATTTTTCCCTCTTTTGATAAACTTGTATTCCTTGCCATTGTAAATAATGGTTTCTTTTCTTTCAGCGTCAAATTTCACGGGGTAATAGTTATCATTAAGATAATTGGCAATATTATCTGCTTCGAAGGTGTATTTATCCATCTTTTTGCACCAACTGCACCAATCTGTATAGATATCAACCACAATTTTCCTTTGCTCTTCTTGGTTCATCTCCATAGCCTGCTCCCAAGTGAGCCAATTGACTTTCTTTTGTGAAAATGATGGAAATGCTGCGAGGCAAATGAAGGAAAATACTATTAGTAATTTATACATGTTCTTTTAGATGGCATTTATCTATGCTTTCTGTAAACAAATTAACAATAAGTAAACCAGTTTTGCAAAAGCAAAGAGATACCTGAGCTACCTTTTAAAACTTCTTTAACTCTTTTAACTACGATCATTGAGTATTGTTAGGATTTGGTCATCAGAAAGTGTCATTTTATTATATAATTTCCCATTTACAAAAGGTGCCTTGATTCCTTCATTTATCTTCTTTTCGCTGGTAATTACCCTTGCTTCATCCCATAATCCAGAACGTATAATTTCGTTTAAGAGTTTTCTGCCTCCTTCAACCAAGATGCTATAGATTCCTTGGTCATACAGGGCCTTCCAATAGGTTTTTATGTCAGAGTCTTCAATCTGTAGGTATTTTACATTTGGCCCCGAATTTAATTGCCTTTTACTTAGAATTAGAGTTTGGTTTCCATCATTCAACAACTTAGAATCAAATGGAATCCGATTATTTAAATCAGGGACTATCCTAATTGGATTATTACCATTCCATTCTCTAGTTGTAAGTGAAGGATTATCTTGTATAGCTGTTTGTGTTCCGACCATTATTCCCTCTATTTCAGATCTCCATTTGTGCACGAGTATTTTTGAGTATTCATTGGAAATCCAAAGCTGTTTGTCTTTTTGTCCAATAAAGCCATCTTTTGATTGTGCCCACTTCAAAATAATATGAGGTCTTTTTTCAAGATTGGCTTTGAATTTTGATATTAGATATTCACACTCAAAGGAAAGTATATTTTGAATCACTTTTACATTGTTTTCTTGTAAAAGCTTAATCGATTTTGAACTGACAATTGGATTGGGGTCAATGGATCCAACGATCACAGTTTTTATTTTGTTGGCAATAATGAAATCTACACAAGGTGGAGTTTTCCCTTTGTGACAACATGGTTCTAAGGTGATATAAAGAGTGGAGTCTTGAACAAGATTAGGGTATTTCTGGAGTGCTTGATTAATAGCATTTCTTTCTGCATGTGCTTGACCATATACTTCATGAAATCCTTCTCCTATAATTTTATCTTGATAAACAAGTATAGCTCCTACTAGCGGGTTGGTTCTTGTTTGATTGCCAGCCCTTTTTGCAAGTTTGATGCAATGTGCCATGTAATCTTCGTGAGAGGCCATTAAGCGCAGATGATTTTCAAAGTATCAACCAAATAGTCGATGTCTGAGGTCTCAGTCTCATGTGAAAAAGAAAATCTAATCGTTTTTCGATTAGGGTCATGACCTATTGCTTGGAGAACATGTGAGTCATGTTCAACTCCTGAACTACATGCACTTCCAGAAGAAGCACAGATGCCAGCAATATCTAAATTGAACATGATCAGATCTGATTTCTCTGAAGGAGGGAAGGAAACACTTAAGACATGGTTCATCGCATATTCGGTGCAGCCGTTAAAGCTGATATCTTTTAAGCTAGACAGCTTTTCTTTTGTATAGTTTTTAATCTGCGACAAAGCTTGATTCCTTTTGTCCATTTCAGCGATAGCCAATTCAGTCGCTTTCGCAAATCCGGCAATACCGTGCACATTTTCTGTACCTGATCTCATATTGCGTTCTTGGCTTCCACCTAGAAACAGAGGCTTTATGATATTGTTGCCATTTATGTACAGCAAGCCAGTTCCTTTTGGACCAAAAAGTTTATGAGCAGAAGCCGTTAAGAAAGAGATGTTGCATTCATTTACATCAATAGGGTATTTCCCAAAAGTTTGAGCAGCATCTACCATAAAGTATGCATTATGCTCAAGGCAAATTTGGCCCATTGATTTTAAATCGTGCATGGTGCCAATTTCATTATTGCCATGCATGAGACTCACCAAGCTTTTCTTTGTTGACTTGGCTAAGGTGCTTTTTAAAAGTTCATCACTAATTCTGCCACAATCATCAGTAGCTAATAAAATGACTTCTAAAGATGGAAATCTTTTTTGTATCTCTTCTAGGGTGTGAGTAGTGCAATGATGTTCTGCCTGTGAAGAAATAATACGTTCTACTTTCAAATCCTCGATACAAGAATAGAAAATAGTATGACAAGATTCTGTAGCACCAGAAGTGAAGAAAATTTCACCAATGGAGGCACTCAAATAATTTGCAATCGTTTTTCGAGATTTTTCTACAATCATTTTGGCTTTTCTACCAAAATGATGAATAGAAGATGGGTTGCCAAAATCATCTTTTAAGATTTCGTACATGTAATCAGCCACATCAGGATGAATTGGTGTGGTAGCCGCATAGTCTAGATAGATTTTATTTTTCATTGATCTTTATACCAATACTTCATCAAACCAATCGTTAACAAAAAGCATTTCATTGTGCTTTTCATCTTTGTATATAAACTCATTAGTTTTGTTATTATAGCGATAGTCTGAAGCCCATTCCTTGTGATTGTCAGCTAATTCCTCAATGGCATTCATAATAAAGTTTGCCTCATTATTCGTCATGCAAGGATGTATGGACATTCTTATCCAACCTGGCTTGTCATCCATTATTCCATCATTGATTTTGCAAGTGATTGAATCAGAAAACTCCTTGTCAACATGAAGAAGGTAGTGGCCATATGTGCCTGCACAAGAACAACCTCCTCTTACTTGGATACCGAATCTGTCGTTTAATAATTTAACACCTAGATTGTAATGCAGATCATCAATATAAAATGAAAATACTCCTAATCTTTCTTTCTGATTATCTGCTAAAATATGAAGGTTTGGTATAGCTTTAAGTCGAGGCCAAATAATTTCGAGTAATTCATTTTCTCGGGCCAATATATTTTCTACACCCATCTCGTCTTTTAGCTTTACGCAAAGTGCAACTCGAATCGTTTGTAAAAAAGCGGGTGTGCCGCCATCTTCCCTTGCCTCAATTTCGTCATAATATTTGTGCTCTCCCCACGGATTAGTCCAGTCTACAGTTCCACCACCTGGATTGTCAGGTATCTTATTATTATATAGTTTCTGGTCGAAAATTAATATTCCAGTACTAGAAGGCCCACCTAGAAATTTATGAGGTGAAAAGTAAATAGCATCCAAACATGCACCTTCTTCTTCATGCATATTAATATCTATATAAGGTGCTGAGCATGCAAAATCTACAAAACAAAGTCCATTATGCTGATGCATTTTTTTTGCGATCTCTTTGTACGGGGTTTTAATCCCTGTTACATTCGAACAAGAGGTTATTGCTGCTATTTTTTGCTTTCTATTACCATATTTTTCAAGCAACTGATCTAAGTGTGTAAGATCAACCAGTCCTTCAGCTGTAGGCTTAATTATTTCTACATCCACCAAGGTCTCTAACCATGAAGTTTGATTGGAATGATGTTCCATATGTGTAACAAATACAATAGGGCGATCAGATTCATCTTGTTTGATGCAATCCAAATAGTTTTCATGCACTCTCAATCCAAGAATTCTTTGGAATTTATTGACAACACCAGTCATTCCCGAATTTGAAGATATTAGAATATCGTCCTTACTTGCGTTTACATGATTCTTGATAATTTCCTTTGCTTTTTTGTAAGCAATCGTCATGCTGCAACCGGTTACAGTGGTTTCTGTATGTGTATTACCTACAAAAGGAGCAATCCTTGAAGAAATTAGATTTTCAATAGGAGCATACATTCTACCGCTCGCAGTCCAATCTGCATAGATAATCTTTTTTCGACCGAAAGGGGTTTCAAAAGATTGGTCTGTACCTATAATATTCTTTTTAAATTTTGAAAAGTATTGCTCTAGTTTGCTCATATATTTATGCTATTTCATTCATAACTTTATTAACCAGTTCGTCAGCTGTTTTGTTATCTTTTGCTTCTGCATATATTCTGATAATCGGCTCTGTGTTGCTCATTCTCATATGCACCCAACCATTGCTAAAGTCTATCTTCAATCCGTCAGAATCATTTAGTCGTTCATCCGCAAAACTATCTTTTAATTTCTGAAAGATTCCAGCCAGTTCTTCCTGAGAAGTCAGATCCATTTTATTTTTTATGATAGTATACTCTGGGTATGAATTTCTAATTGTCGATAGTTTTTGCTTTCTTTCTGCCATGAGATTAAGAACAAAAGCTATTCCTACGAGAGCATCTCTACCATAATGTAATTCTGGATATATAATGCCTCCATTCCCTTCGCCGCCAATGACAGCATTGTTTTCTTTCATCGCGTTTACAACATTAACCTCTCCGACTTTGGAAGCATAATATTTTCCTCCATACTTGGCTGTTATGTCCGACAGAGCACGACTTGAGGATAAATTAGATACTGTATTTCCAATTTGCTTAGATAGGATAAAATCTGCTGCAGCTACCAAGGTATATTCTTCACCAAAATACATTCCATCTTCACAAACCAAAGCCAGTCTATCTACATCTGGATCTACAGCAATACCTATATCCGCCTTTGAATCCTTAGTTTTCTGAATTAGATCACCAAGATTTCCTGGAAGTGGTTCAGGATTGTGTGCAAACTCTCCATTGACTTCTGCATTGATTATTTCATAGGTACAATGCAAGGCCTCCAAAAGAGCAGGTATAGCTAAAGCTCCAGTCGAATTTATAGCATCAAAAACAACATGAAATTTTTGTTCTTGGATTAATGGTACATCAAGTACATCCAAATTTAAAATTGCATCGACATGACTCTTAAAATAGTTTTGATGCAGTGAATAAGTTCCGATAGACTCAATGTCAGCAAAAATCATTGCCTTCTCGTCTATGAAACTTAAAATTTTCTCTCCATCAGCAGCAGAGATGAATTCCCCTTTGTTGTTCAAAAATTTTAAAGCATTCCATTGCTTAGGGTTATGACTTGCTGTAAAAATAATTCCTCCATCTGCACCAAACTCTTCGACCGCAAGTTCAACAGAAGGAGTGGTGGACAATTCTAAATCTATGACATCAATCCCTAGGAACCTTAGACAATTACTCGCCATAGAAGATACCATCGCTCCAGAAATCCTTCCATCTCTTCCAATGACCACTTTGGGGCTTTCTGATTTGTTTTTAAGCCACCAACCGTACGCAGAGACACACTCTACAATGTCAATAGGTGTAAAATTTGAGCCTATTGGTCCTCCAATAGTACCTCTTATGCCTGATATAGATTTCTTTAAAGTCAATTCTCAAAAAATTTCCTTAAAGGTGATAATTAGTCTTATGTAAATGAAATATTACGAGCATTTTAATTGGCTCTTATTGAGCTCATTTTTCGAGAAATTAAGGATAAGCTTAATTTCGCCTAAATACTGATAATTTGATACCTTTGGAGCCAACACCGTGTTAGAGAAATTAGACATATCGCTTTTTAATTATATCAACCAGAGCTTGAGTTCAGACGTCCTTGATTTTATTCTTGTTCCCATTCGTTACGAGAAATTTTGGATTCCTTTTTACGCATTTGTATTGGCTTACTTAATTTTTAACGTAAAAAAATACCACTGGTTTTCAATCATATTGATTTTAGGCACAATAGGTATGTCCGATGTTGTGAGTAGCCATATTATAAAGCCTTTGATAGAAAGGCCAAGACCTTGCCATGATAACTCTGGATTGGAAAATGTAATTTTGAGGGTTCGCTGTGGTTCTGGTTACAGCTTTACCTCCTCACATGCAACCAATCACTTTACAACTGCTACAATTTTGTTTTTAGTATTTGGAGGTTTAAGGAAGAAATGGTTGGGCCTTTTGTTTGTTTGGGCTGCTGCTATTTCTTTTGCTCAGGTCTATGTTGGAGTGCACTATCCAATAGACATATTTTGTGGATCAATATTGGGCTTAACAATTGGGTCGATAGGTTACTATTTCTATAAACAATGGAGAAATCAATTTTTAGATAAAAAATACCAGCTATGATATTGCTAGATGGCAGAGATCTATCAAAGAAAATAAAAGAAGAGATCAAACTTGAAGTGGATGCAATACGTGCGAAGGGTGGTAATATTCCACATCTTGCTGCCGTAATTGTTGGAGATAATCCAGCAAGCGAGTCTTATGTAAAAAATAAGGTCAAGTTTTCTGATGAAGTTGGCTTTGAATCTACAGTCATAAAGAAAGATGCTCA
>CALHKJ010000047.1 GCA_938033975.1 uncultured Saprospiraceae bacterium
GGTCTTCTGACTTTACGGAAGAAACACTACCTGTTACATCACTCTTCTTCACACTTCCATATCCTATTACGACAACTTCATCCAATACTTCCGCATCGACACCCAAGCTGACGTTTATATTTCTTTGTCCATTCAATGGAATGGTTTGTTTTTTATAACCTATGTATGAAATTTCTAGCACGGCGTCTGGGCTTGCTTGTAAGCTAAAATTACCGTCAAAATCTGTGACCGTACCAGTATTTGTGCCCTGCACGGTGACTGTGACTCCGATTAATGCCTCACCGCTTTCATTCATAACTTTACCGCTGATTGTCTCTTGTGCATTTGCACCCATAGCAAGCAAGCAGATTAATAGAACTATAAGCCCTTTAGCTTTCTTAGTTCGTTCATTCAGTTTTTTCAATAAATAATTCATTTATAATATTTTGGTAAGAAAGGAATTAAATGATGTAGTAGATTTTCTTTTGAGGAGATCTCTGATCTTATCTTGATTTTTGAAACAAAATTCTATTAGTATTACTTTTTAGGAGTTTTTAATTCATGTTTAAGATAATTAAAAACTGTATTACAAAATGTCGCACAAATTTATTTGAGTGAAACACTACCTAATTAAATTACCACAAACAAAAGGAGGAACGCCTAAATAGACACTCCTCTTTTCGTTTGTGGAATTTTATTCCATCTTATTATATCTTAATAATTCAATTGAAGATTATTCATCTTCTCCAACTGTTGCTTCTGAACAGTTTTCATGGTATGGAGAAGTTTCATCAACCGTAGGGTTCAAATCATCTCCAGCCACTCTTCCTTGGAAATCATCTTCAAATACTGCTACCTCAGATCCTGAATCTGAAGAATAAACAACTATTTCATCAACATGATACATTCCATCACTCACTGACGAATTTGAATTGTACTTCCATTGGAAGTTATGAGCTCCATCAATTACAGTTGATAAGTGCTCTGCAACCATGTCAGCGTCGTTAGGATCTCTAGTTGTACTTGGTGCATCTGTGATTACAGTTGTACCACCTATTACTACTGTATAAGTTGGAGTGTTTACTCCATCTGAAGCCCAGCTTATTTCAACAGGTACCCATTCACCAACAACTCCTTCTGGGAAGTTTGCAGCAGCAATTGTTTCATCTGAAGCTCCTTCACGGAATTCGTGTGGTGCGTTATCTTTTAATCTAACTTCTACGATAGAGTTTCTTCCACTTGTAGATGTTCCTGTAACATTGATAAAACCATCTGCAATATTTCCATCAGATCCAGGACCAACTCTATAGATGAAAGATACTCTTCCATTTTGAATAGAATCTACAGCCAATCTAAGCTCACCTGTGTCATCGTCTGCTAAATCAGTGATTGAAGCATATCTGTTTTTCGGTGCAGTTACTTCTACTGTTTCAGTAGCTGAAGCTGTAACACCATCAGTTGCAGTTACAGTCAAAGTTACATCATAAGAACCTTCCGCAGAGAAAGTGTGTGAAGGGTTTTCATCTGATGAACTTCCATCTCCTCCAAAATCCCATGAAGATGTAAAAGTTCTATCATCGATTCCATTTACAACTGAGTTGTTTGTAAAATCATATGTCAACGAATTATCCGCATCAACCTGTGATGTAAAACTAGCAACAACAGTTGAAGGATCTGGTGTTGGTACCGGATCTGGCTCCTCATCGTCGTTACAAGAGGTAATAGTAAATGCCATAAATAAGGCCATCATCATTACGAAGCTCTTATTTAAAGTAAACAAAGAATTTTTCATGTTAGTTAAATTTTTATTATCCAAATTATGATTATTTAATATGTCTATTATCGAATTCGCCCCGCTCTTGGAAACATAAGCTGATCATCCCCAAAAAAAATAGGTAACTCATCTAAGACTGATGTCTTATGAATTACAAATTATAGTACGAGTAAATCAAATTTTTAAAAAATCACAGCTATAACTGGTTCGCCAGTAATTGGTTGCCCAATTTAGTTTGAACATACTAAGCTGCCAAATTTTTTGATTTTTTTTTTCTTATTAAATGGAATTAAATAAGGCTTTCAAGACAAATTTTGGGATATAAATGTCGATTTTTGAATAAAATCAGATTATATAACATGAATCGAAGAAAATTTATTCAAACATCAAGTATGATTGGAGGGCTTGCCATTTCTCCCTTAACATATCTGCCCTCACTAAATACGTCTAAATTCAAGATGGGATATCAGCTTTATTCCATTCGAGATGAAATGGCAAAAAAACCTGTAGAAACACTGAAGGCTCTTAAAGCAATGGGCTATCAAGATTTTGAAGTGTATGGATTTGATGATATCAAAGAAGAATTCTACGGCTTTAGCTCCCTAGAGTTCAAACAGATTCTAGACGACCTGGGATTAAGCGTGACAAGTGGACACTATCATTTTTCGCCTTATCTACCCAAATCAACAGAAGACATGAAAGCTTATGTTGACAAATGTATCATCGGAGCCAAAGCATTGAATAGCAAATATATCACCTGGCCATGGCTAGCACCAGAACTAAGAACAATTGACAATTTCAAGTTGATGGCCTTAAGGTTAAACCAAATTGGAGAACAAGTCGCTAAAGCAAATCTTGGTTTTGCTTATCACAATCATGGATTTGAATTTGAAGATCACAATGGAGAAAATGGATTTGATATAATTCTCAAAGAAACGGATCCAAGCTTAGTTAAACTAGAAATGGACATGTATTGGGTGATGCATTCTTCAAAGTTCACGCCTAAACAATTGGTTGCTGAACAACCAGGACGATATGTGATGTGGCATATTAAAGATATGGATAAGATCACCAGAGACTATACTGAACTGGGCAATGGATCAATTGATTACCTAACATTACTTCCAGATCCAAAAAAATCAGGGCTAGAATATTATTACTTAGAACAAGGAGGAAATTTTGCAATCAACTCGACAGAGAGTGCTTCTGAAAGTGCTGACTATTGCAAAAAACACCTCATCCAAAAAATATAGTCAGTTGGTAAGTGCAACTAAATAATTTAGCTTCCTAATTAAATTAGCAAGATTGATCTATGAATTACAAGAAGGAAGAACAAATTACCAATTAGTAAAAAGCGTCTCCAAAACAACAAACTAGTCTTTGGAAATACAATTGAAATTCCTTTCTTCAAGAATTAAACTAAGTTTGGGATACTACTCCAATAATTACATGAAAAAGATATTCAAAGAGATAAGTTTTAACCAAAGTAAAAGCAGCATCCAATTTGATCATGTCAAACTTGAAGATATTCTCAAGTTTAAGCCAACTGACCACAATCAATTCCAATATCACAGGGTAACTTTTTATGTCATACTTTTGATCACTCAAAATCAAGCCAAGCATAACCTAAATTTCAAAGATTATCGATTAGAAAAAGGCTCTTTGATTACCTTAAGAAAAGACAATATCCATAAATTTTATAAAAGC
>CALHKJ010000048.1 GCA_938033975.1 uncultured Saprospiraceae bacterium
TACAGACCAAGGCATTGGCAAATGGTATATCTCTAAGCAACTTGATAAATTGGGAATTACCGTTGGTTACATTTATAATCAAATTGGCACAGGTTCTATTTTTAGGGCATATGAACAAAGACCACAATTAATAGATAATGCCTTAGTTGGTGTTGAACTTACCTACAAAATCGGCGAGGAGTGGGAAGCTACTGCCTTCACAGGTAGACAGAGAGATTTATTTAGCACTTTTAATTCCGTTATAAAAGGAGCAAAGTTTGAAGGCTTTAAATCCTTTGGAGAAGAAAACCCTATCAATTTTGCACCAGGAATTGGAATTGTAAACAGAACCTTAGATGATGTTACCATGAATAAGGTGATTGGTATCGTCAAAGACTATGTCGAAGTAGATAGATTCATTCCAACTTATAATGTATACCTGGCATCTATTTATAATACACTGAGTTATAAGAGTTTTTCATGGTACATAGAAGCAGCTTACAAAAGCCCAGATGTATTCAATGATCCAATGGCTTTGAAAACTGAATCAAACGGTAGCTTGAGAAATGGAAAATTCGTGAGGGATGAAGGAAGCATGATCTACACCAGCTTGAGCTTCGCGAAAAATAAACTGGGAATTACCTTAGAAGGCAAAAGAACTGAAAACTTCAATTTTAGAGTAGACCCCACCCTTACAAGAAATATAGGATTGGTTAATTTCTTACCACCAATAAATAGAGTCAACACATACCGTCTAACAGCCAGGTATTCTCCAGCAACACAAGATTTAAGTGAACTTGGATTGCAATTGGATTTGAAATATAGAGTAAGGAAAAACTTGAATGTAAATATCAACTTCTCCAATATCACAGATCTAAGCACAGAACTACTATTGTATAGAGAATTATATTTAGAGACAATATTAAAAATTCAACGAACTTGGAGGATTACTTCTGGAATCCAATTCCAAACTTACAACCAAGAAGTCTATGAAGTAAAACCTGAAGTACCTTTGGTTAACTCTATTGTTCCTTATTTCGATATACTATACAAATTGGATAAGAAAAAATCCATTCGTTTTGAAGGACAATATATGCTTATAGGAGATGATGAAAAAGCTGGCAAAAAACAAGATTACGGCGATTGGGTATTTGCCTTACTAGAATACAATATAGCACCTAGTTGGTCTTTCGTCGCTTCAGACATGTTCAATATCACCCCTGGCAAAAACTCTCCAACAGATGATCTAGGAAAAGGCTTAGCTTTGCACTTTCCAAGGTTCGATGTCTTTTACAAAAAAGGAAACAACAGATACGGTCTTAGTTATATTAAGCAAGTTGAAGGAATCGTTTGTACTGGTGGAATTTGTCGACTAGAACCTGCATTTAGTGGGGCAAAATTTTCAGTAAACTCAACTTTTTAAAAAATGAAAAGATATTTAATATTTATAGCAATAATTATTTTTTCAGGCTGCTCAGAGGTTCCAGTTACCATTCCAGAATTTGTACCTCCTGACACAGAAAAAGTAGTTCTAATAGAAGAATTGACAGGAGTGAGTTGTCCAAACTGCCCTCAAGGAGCCTTAAAGCTCAAAGAACTAATTGATAGGTTTCCAAATAACGTAATTGGAGTTTCCATACATGGAGAATTTTTAGCAGAACCCTTAGACAACAGCAAATATGATTTCCGATCAGAACTTGCAAATGATTTAGAAAATTATTTGAAGCCGATATTTGGAAAACCTGCAGCCGCATTCAATCGAGTACAACAGCCGGACCAAGCAGAATTCGCGATATCGTCAGTAGATCTTTGGACTCAATTTGTTGAAGCAGAGCTTGCTAAGCCACAGGTTATGGGCTTGTCAGTTGCCACAGAGTTCAATGAAGCAACCAGGGAATTGAAAGTTGATGTTGATATTGAACCTTTACAAAACCTAGATGGTGATTTACGCATCTCCGTCATGCTGATTGAAAGCCACATCATTGATCCTCAAAAGGATGTTGCAGTAATCATTGATGATTATGAACACAATCACATGCTAAGAGAGATGTTGACTGCTTTTGATGGAAATAGCCTCACCAATAATTTGATTGCTAATGAATTTTTCAGCACTAGCTTTTCTCACACTCTCCCTGATGAAGATAATGGGCTTTGGGTTGCAGAAAACATGGAAGTGATTGTTTTCATTTCTAAAATCACTCCTGATACAAAAGAAATTTTTCAGGCTGCAAAATCTTATATCTTGGAGTAATACTGTGATATACACGCTTCCGCAAATGTTGATGCGGGTTTTAATGACCAATCAACTTCAGAAAAAAGCTCAGTTTTAAAAAAACTGAGCTTTTTTTGTTTACCTCTCCCTAGAAAAGACCACTATACTTTATATAACAAAAGTATATCAATAATTATGGTCTCCATCGCAATCAATAATTCCAATTTAGGTGATTTGAAAATCAAAGATTCAGACGGCTATATCGTTTATAAGAATCCAAATTTTCAATTTATTGATCATATCCAATCTGATATCCTACAACCAGGACTTTACTTAATCCACATTAAATCTGATGGCAGAAATTACTACGAACCATTGCACATTGTTGACCCTGAGTCGGAATTAAATATTGAAATCCAATCCAAAGTATACAAGTAAGAATAATGCTAAAACTGTTTACATATGACAAGAAAATTCAACAAGTAGATGAAAATCATTTTTAACAATAACCATTTATTATGAGAAATTTAAAACTTAAAAATCTTCTTGCAATGTGTTTATTTCTACTTGTCGAATTTAGCTATTCTCAAGAAATAGAAAGCATTATTCGCTATGATCTAAAGACAACAACAAGTTACTCTATTGATGAGTGCTCTTATCAATCAGTAGAAGAACTAAATCCTATTTATTGGATTGACAAGCAAAATGAATTTGTGAAAACTCGGGTTACAGAAATTCACTATGATGATTTTACTGCCACAACAGAAATTATCTACGTAGATTCTGAAAATTATTTTCCGAGTTGGATCAAAAAAAAGCCGTATAAATTAATTATTGATATGGACAAAAGTACTGCTTATGATATCTCAGGGAATGTTATTTCAAGTATTCCTCGTAGCCCATTATCAATTGACATTCAACTAAACTTAGGTGACACCTATTTGCAACAGTATTTTGTGAAACCAACTTTTTCTGAAGAGTGGGTGGAACAGCTAATTAAATTAGGATTTGTAAAAATTAAGCTAAGTGAAAATATTTACAAGCTGATTTCAGAAGATCTTGTATTTATAATCAATGACCAAGATTATACTGTAACTTCTTTGGAATATGAAAATGGAGAATTGGTTAATCAAAATGTGATTAAAAAATCTACTCTTCCTTTGGTAAATGGAGAGGCCAACAATAATATAAACACCACCAATAATAGCCAACAAATCGCTTGGAACGGAGAGACAAACGATAATACTAATAACACTAATAATAATACTGGTGGCCAAATCGCATTGAGCGGCATTACCAATCAAGATGACAGTGATAGCGGAAAAGGAACAGAAATTATTTGCGTATTGGACGATGTGACAAATACGGTAATTGATACCCTTGACGATGGAATAAAATTCACAAAAGTGCTATCAAAAAGTTATAGCAATTATGAATTTATATTTTATAACCGCACTAAATCACGTTCTAAGGAAGAAAATCCTCCAAAAGAGGTCTTTATCACCCCAAACCCCGCAAGCGAATTAGTTACCATTTCACAGGAAATTGATCAACCTACTCAATTAAGAATTGTAAATGTGCAAGGAAAGACGATATACACGAATGACAACTTCAAAGGCGAGG
>CALHKJ010000049.1 GCA_938033975.1 uncultured Saprospiraceae bacterium
TTTGATCGTTGCCTCTTTTTTAATGGGATTGATGGTCAATTGGACTCAAAGAGCAATGCGTTCATCCAATTTTATAAAAATTGCCATTGCAGCAACTGTTATTTTCAGCTTTATAAAAATATGCTGGTACAATTTCATTCCTCTCCCAAAGGCGATAGTTTATAATCTAATTGTATTGTTCTATGTTGCTATGATCTTCAGAAAAAAAGAAGATAAAACCATGGTTTCGGAAATTGAATTAGGAATTGCTTAGGTGTTACATTTGTCGTCTTGAAGTAATCTGAAAAAAGCTCAGACCTTTGACATCTAGAAAGCGATAGAATCTTTTGACAAGGAATATATTGAGGAAGATGGAGAGGACATTGATGATGATAAATTTTCATTCTTCCTTTTTCGAAAGTAGTGGTGAATAATTTCTTTCAATCAACTATACTAAAAATCAAAAAGGGGACAAGCTTTTTAGCTTGCCCCCTTATAAATTATATTCACAGGAATTTTGTCTATTTACAGACTTGAGTCTTACTCAATTACTATCATCTTTTTAGTAGCTGAGTAACCAGCTGCTTCCATTTGGTAGTAGAAAATTCCTTTTGATTGTAAGTCTTCAGCATTCAACATGATACTGTTTGTACCCTTGTTGAAGTTTTCTGAAATCTTTTTCACAAGCTTACCATTCACATCATAGATTGATAAACTAACAGGACCATCTACTGGTGTTCTGAAACTAATAGTAGTTTCTGAACCAAACGGGTTAGGAATATTCTGGTAAAGCGCATAACCTTCGCCTTCCACTCGACCATTTACAGTCAATTGAATACCCATAGTTTCCAAGTCGTTTGAATATGCTTCTGCACTAGTAATGTCAGAGTTGATTTCCAACACTTTTGCTACATTACTAGCTTTTGTTGCAACTAAGTTGATTGTGAATAACACATCATCCTTTCTCGCACTTACAGCTTCAGCTTCATTCCAACTAGAAGTTACGTATCCTTCAGAAAGGTATGAATGTCCAAAGTTTGCTTCCGTCATATTAAGCACACCTGGAGTGATTCCTTCGAATTCAGCATAATCAGTATCGAATGATATTGTAAACTGTGTTCCAGCAATATTGTCAAAGTTCTTTGCAGTTACTGGTACTTCTACTAAGTCACCAGCTTCAAATTCTGCACTATCAATTGCTAGTTCAAGTACTCTTCCATTTCTTTCACTAAGAACAGGAGCGTTTGCATAACCATTCACCAATACTGTAGAGTTAACATCTCCAATCTTTACAGCGATGAAGTTGTTGTTTCTCATCGTTGTTGAGTGATTATTGATACTAATATTCTCACTGTAAGGGAAAGGTCTCATATCATCAGCCCAAGTCTGCTCTGCATCTACGAATCTCCATGGCATTTCATCATTAGGGAATCCTGCATTCAATCCTAAAATTACTTTTCTGATTGTAATCAAATCCACTGCTGATACACTTCCATTGTTGTTTGCATCTGCTGCAATTACCTTATAAGGTGAATCCAACAATTTCGAATTCAGTATGTGCTTCTGAATCAATACAAGGTCTAATGTACTTACTCCATTCAATGGATCATCATCCTTTTCTGAAGTAATGTTATAATCATGGTTAACTGGTGCCATAAATGAATATGAACCGTTTCCTTGAGTCATCATCTGATCGAATGAACCATTGGTTCTTGAAATATCAACCATTGCTTCTTCTAACATCTCATTGTTTTCAGTATATACACTTCCACTGATCTCTCTTGAGTTACCATTTCCTGGACAAGCATCATTTTCGTTGTCTTGGAAAGACATAGTAACCTCACAGAAGTCAGAGTTACCAAATTCATCAGTTACCCACATTTGTAAAAGTATATCTGCTGAATCACCATTTGGCATATCGCCACAATCGAATGACAATGAAGTCCCTTGCTCACCTGTTGCAACATTTAGCAATGAGTAAGTAAGCTCGTTATCATTACAAGTACCAGTAACATTATCAGTACTTCCTAGATCAAAGTCAGTAGCCCAAATTTCAGCTGGACCTGTACCTGCTGGCATTGTTACGATCACTAGACCGCTCTGACAGTATGGTGTAGGTGGCTTGTTGTCTCTGATTTCAAAAGAATAAGAACAACTGTTTTCATTTCCACAGTGATCTGTAATAGTCCAAGTAATGCTGTGTTGTCCATAATCATGAACACCATTTGCATTTCTACCTGTACCCTCTGAATCAACAGTACCATCATTGTTGTAATCAATCGCATACTCTATAAGTACATCTCTTCCAAGATTTTGTGAACATTGATCGTATCCTTCTGTCTCATCCAAGATTAAAATCTCATCTGTATCAAGAGGAGTTGTATTTAGATTACAGCTATCCTCTGTACCATTAATTGTAGCGTTAGCCGGAGTACAGTTGAAAACTGGTAGATCAATATCATTCACCTTAATTACTTGTACATAGTTAGCAACATTTTCTGTAGGTGTTGATTGGTCATATGTACACCAATCAATTACAGTCCAAGTTCTCAATACTTTCATACACGCACCTTCAACATCATCAAAGATTTGATCTTCGTATGTCATTGCAATTAATCCACAAGGAGTATCTCCTACTGATGGAGAACCTACATTTTCAGGATCTAAAGTTACTTCGTCAGGACAACCATTGATTGTTCCTTCCATAAGTCCACTCCAGTTAACATCCGTTGCTGGATCAAAAGGATCTGTATTTGAAAAGTTCAATAATACTGTATAATTAATATCGGCAGTCAATCCATTTGATGCTGTATAAATGATTTCATACGATCCATTTCCACATTCATCAATTTCATTTACAACCTTAGGTCCATCACAAGTAATTGTCAAAGGACAAGATTCTAAATTGTGACTTGCTGCAAATAGATCCATATAAGTATCACAAGTTGGCAAGTCATCTTGGCAATCAAACTCATATACTGGATCAGCAGTAGAATCCCAGATAATTCCAAATGGATTCTGAAGTTCTACTTCAACAATACATGTATTTTCATTTCCGTCATTATCAATTACTTTCAACTCAACTAATTTCTGAGCATCAGTAAGATCTGTACAACAGTATTCTACGTAAGGACCAAAATCGTCCCCGTTATCCAATCTTCTAACTTCAAATCCTGCAACACCACAGTTATCCCATGATCCTTTATCAAATGACTCTGCACCAGCATGAGCACATCCATCAGATCCAAGAGAAAGTACAAGGAATTCAACACAAACCGGATTTGGCACATCGTCATCCAATACTGTAACCTCTGTAAAGCATGATGCAGAATTACCACAGTCATCTTCTACTGTATATCTAATCCATGTTTGACCTTGCGGTAAATCAGTAATCGTTACTGGAACACCATTCTCGTATACTACATTATCTGTGATATACTCACCATCAACTGGTGGCAAACCATCAGCATCTGCTATAAGGTATGCAATATCAAATGGATAATCTTCTCCATCAATTTGACTTCCACAATCAAATACTTGAAGTGGTGGTCTAACAGTCCAATCTGCCGTACAAGTAAAACCATTATCAGTATACAAGAAGTATGAACCAGCGATTCCCATTGACGGATCAAAATCCTCAGTTGGTGAATCTGGTACACATACAATTATAGGAGGATCGTTATCAATTATCTTGATAATCTGAGGGTGATTTAGGATTTCTCCTGTACACCAATCCAATCCAGTCCAATTTCTTACTATTTTCTTTGCAAAGTTTCCACAGATCGGTAAGATCTGATCTTCATATGTAAATGCATAGTTTTCACACAATCCTAATTCTCCAAATGGAGCTTCGAATGTTCCAGTTACTGATGGTAAAGGAGCACCTTGCTCAGTCAACATTCCAGTAATCAATGAACCTTCTCCATCAAAAAACTGAGAACAGAAAAATGGCGCAGAATCATTACCATCATGGTTTGGTGGGAATACCAAATCAGATGTAATTTCATCAGTTCCTAGTTCAAATGTTCTAATCGTAATGTTCTGAGAACATACTGATTCAACTCCAGAAGACTGACTAACAACTGTCCAAGTTCTTACAACAGTATTACCAATACCTTCAGCACATTCACCTGTTTCTTCATCTTCATATGAAGCTGTATATGGACCACAATTATTATCTGGTAATGAAATTGTGTATTCAGTATCACCCGTTTGAGTAACAGTGCCATCAAAAGGATATGGAACATTTCCACTATCTCCAATCAATGATAGTGAACCACTTGTAATACAAGCATCTCCGTTCTCACCACAATTTTCAACTATCAATGCCCAACTACCATTAATTTCTTCTCCGTTAAATCCTGATAATGGATTTAATGGTTGATAGTCTCCACAATAAGCATGATTTGCTCCAAGGCCACAATTTTGTGGCGAAACCAAAACATTGTGTGTTCTGAATGCATCATCAGATAAAATAACATCAATACCTGATTCAGTACAGAAATTTCCAGATACTAAATCAAGTATCTGAATAGTTGTACCGCCAGGCGATTGTAGGTATGCTTTTAAGGTATTAATATTAGGTACATCAACAGATAATGCAATTTCATTAAAAGACTGAACAGTTTGGTTGGTTCCAACAGTTGTAAGGTCAAAGAATATTGTGTCACTACCTATAACAAGTGAATCGACTGTTGGGTCAACCACAGAAGGTACATATGTTGCTGCAGGAACAGGTACACAGTTCATAGGTGTAGGAACTCCACCAGGAGTAGCTACAAAAACTGGGTTTCCATCTGCATCAACAGCCTGTGGCACTACATGGTTATCCAAAATTGGATCACCTGGCTCATAGGTCTGATTACAAAATATTTCAAAGTCCTGACAGTTTGTTAGTAATGCACTAATCTTGTCTTCTACAAGAATAGTACCCCAACATTGCTCGCCTGTAGGTGTCACAACACTAACTGTGTATTCACCTGGCTCATCAATTACTACTTCAGTTTGATTCTCTGCTACACCGTCAACAGTCATCAAGTATTCAGATGAAAAATCGCAAGCTCCATCTTCACCTTCTAGAATCATATCTAGGGTAATTGTAGCCATACATTCTCCATTCATCGTAACTTGAACTTGATCGTTACAAGCAATAGAATTTGCCACCTTTACTTCAACTTCTGAAGTACAGCAAGCATCTGGTATTGCATCTACTCTAGCTCCTGATGCATCAGTCTCATATAGATGATACAAAAGTACATAAGTACCTGGTTCACTCAACGGTACACTAAACCCACTAGGCATCCCATTAGTAGATGCAAGAAGACCAACACCTACTGTTACTGGCGTGTTGTTGAATTGATAAAAGGTATACTCGTCTAGAGCAATTTCATAGCCCACATCTGTACACGCACCGGATCCCGTAAGACCAGGTAATGCATACATGTGGCTACATGCTGCATCAGCTATAAATATCTCCGGTGTATCTGAACAACCGTTGATATTACAATCTACTGCAGCAACATCACATGTTTGACCAAATGACGTAACGCTAAATAATCCAACCAACAACATTGGTAGGAGCACCGCGCTAACATTTAGTTTTTGTAATAATGTTCTCATGATAAATTTTTTTGAGTTCTTACTTTTCAAAATTTTTCCTGTTTAATAAATAAATTCTATTATCATTCTCGGTTCAAATAAAATCCTGTCAGTCAGACAGTTATGCAGAAAATCAACCACATATGATGGTTTTTTTTAATACATAAACCATTAAAAGCAAACATTAGGCCATTTTGTAATATGTTTTACCGTTTGGCGCTGAAAAGCCCGCCGCATAAGGCTTTAAGAATTTTAAAAAAATTTCACGAAAGTGCAGGGAACTTTAAAAATGAGTAGATTATATATGCACGCTACAAGGCATATAAATGAGATTATTTGGCTTAATTTAAGGCTCAAATACAGCTCATGGAGTCCGAAAACAAACAGATTTTACCTCAATTTCCTCTCTCAATTGTTGCTTTTCCAGGCGAAAAAGTCAACCTACATATCTTCGAACCTCGATACAAACAGCTGATTACAGAATGCTTTACCAATGATTCATACTTCGGAATAGCTCCATTTTACAAGGGAGAACTCATCTTTTATGGAACAGAAATGAAGGTTTTGGAAATATCTAAAATCTATGATGATGGTAAAATGGATATCAAAACCATTGGTCAAAGATTATATCATATACACCAATTTGAGAAAAAAGCACCGGCAAAGCTTTATCCTATCGCTGCTGTAAGCTACTTTGATACAGACCTTTCTATACATCCAATTCTAAAAACAAAGATCCTGGAGCACATGTCCTCTTTGTTTGATCTATTAAATATTAAAAAGCCTCTCTCCGAATTTGAGAAAGAATTTTCGAGCTTCAATATTGCACATCATGTAGGTCTTTCGCTAGATGACAAAATCAAATTGTTACGAATAAGTTCAGAAGAAAAAAGACTGAAGCTCATAGAAGAGCACTTAGAACAATTCCTCCCACAAGTAAAAAAAGCAGAAGAACTGAAAGAAAGGGCCGCTTTGAATGGCCACTTTAAAAATTTACAATCTCCAGATTTCTAAGTTTAATACTTAGACTGAAAATCTAATTTTACTGAAAAGATATGTGAGATAAGTGCTTCAGCAACTGTTCCAACATTTGTCAGGGCATAATCAATATGCAATCTTCCTAAATTTACACCTACCCCAATATTTGGTTGTAAGGTAAACTGTGTTTGCTGAGAATTAACCTCATTCAAGATATTTTGCATGTTCCCTATTCCAAATCTCAAAAAAGCCAATTCGTTGTACCCAAGCTCAACACCCAAGGTTGGATCAAGTGAGAATCTATCACCAGAAGCAATTCCAGCCCTTGTCCCATCTGTTGAAAGCCTTAAATCTGCTTCTACAGTATAGCTTAAAGACCCACTTTC
>CALHKJ010000050.1 GCA_938033975.1 uncultured Saprospiraceae bacterium
GCCAATGATCAGGTATTTCTTACTTTTTTCCTTGTAGATATATGTATTATAGGTGTCATCACTTTCGTGAAATATTTCTACATCAGTTGAAGGATCAGTGCCAAGGATGTGTCTATATATTTTGTAAGGTCTTAATGCTGCGTCTTTTCTTACGTAGAATAAGGTTTTGTTGTCATTGCCCCAAACACAGTATCCAGTTGTATTTTCAATTACGTCTTCAAGTTGTTTTCCATCGACCAAGCTTTTGAATTTCAAAGTGTAAATTCTTCTACTTTTAGTGTCTTCACCGTATCCAAGAATTTCATTGTTAGGACTAACTGATCGCCCTCCAATATTAAAAAAGTCAAATCCCTCAGCCATTTTGTTAACATCCAACATGATTTCTTCATCAGCTGACAAGCTATTCTTCTTTCTACTGTGGATGGGATACTCCTTTCCTTCTTCATAACGTGTAATGTAGAAATATCCATTTTCCTTATATGGCACGGACATATCGGTTTGCTTGATTCTTCCTTTTATTTCTTCAAACAATTGATCTTTAAATCCTGTTAGGTGAGCAGTCGCTTTGTTTGTATAGTCATTCTCTGCCTCTAAAAAATCCAGAACAGCTTGTGTCTCTTCATCAGGTGTTTCTGCATTTTTTTGATCATCTGAAAGCCGCATCCAAAAATATGGATCAACCCGTGTGTCACCATGGATAGTGATTTCATGATCTATCTTTTTTGCAATAGGTGCTTCCAAATCTCCTATTACAGAGGAGATATTTTCTGTTGATTTCATAGTATTTTCTTGATTATTGCATGCCAAAAGCGCTAATAAAGCAATCGCTAGAAGGTAAAACTTGTTCATAATGGACTATTTTAATTAAAGCCCAATGAATAAAGGGGTGGGCATAAGGGTAAATTTAAATAATAACTTCAGTCTAATCTAAGTAGATAGCTTATTTCTTATATTAAAATATTAAATTTGTTCTTATATAAGAAGAATCGAAATTGAACCAAATGAAGTACGTTTTATATTTGTTCATTGTTTTTTGCATGACCTATGGCTGTGATAAGCAAGAACCCATGGTAAATACTCCTGAGGAAATGGAGGAAGTGCCAAATGAAACAGTCATTGATACAATTCGCTTTGCCTCTTATAATGTTGCCATGTATGGCAATTCGGCAGGGGAAATTCTTTCACAATTAGAGACTGCCGACCAACAGATTAAATTAAGACGACTAGCAGCGGTAATCAAGGAGGTGAATCCTGATGTACTAGTGCTTATGGAAGTTGATTATGATAGTGAAGGACAAATTCTTAATCTATTTAGAGAAAAACTGCTTTCAATCTCATTGGATAACTATGAAGGAATTGATTTTCCTCATGCATATCAGATACAAACAAACACAGGTTTGATTTCTAATGTAGATATTGATGGGAATGGTAGCATAAGTCTTCCAAACGATGCTTTTGGTTTTGGAAACTACGAAGGACAATATGCTTCTGCTATATTATCAAAGTATCCGATTGATATTGATAATCAAAGATCATTTCAAAAGTTTCTTTGGAAAAATATGCCTGAAGCATCTCTTCCTCAAAATGATAATGGAAGTTCATACTATTCTGAGGACGTTTTGAACGCTTTTAGATTGTCATCTAAGAATCATATTGATTTACCTATTCAAGTTTCTGACAATCAAACAATCCATGCATTGATCTCCCATCCAACACCACCTGTTTTTGATGGGCCAGAAGACAGAAATGGCAAGCGTAATCATGATGAAATTAAGTTGTGGTCTGACTATTTAAGCAATGAAAATTATCTTGTCGACGACAATGGGGTCACTGGAGGCCTAGATAATGAAGAATCATTCATAATTTTTGGTGATCTTAATGCAGACCCAGAAGATGGAGATTCATTTAACAATGCTATCAAACTCTTATTGGATCATGAGCGAGTCAATCAGGATGTTACAAATGGAACACTTATTCCTGCTAGTACAGGAGGAGCAGAGCATAATCAAAGCTCTAATCATAATGGTGATCCAGCCTACGATACATCTTTTTTTGGACTCAGGATTGACTATGTTATCCCATCAGCCGATTTAGAAGCAATAGCCTCTGGAGTATTTTGGCCAGCGACGAATGAAGAAGGAAGTGAACTGGTAGCAAATGGCGCAGCTTCAGACCATCTAATGGTTTGGCTTGACATAAAATTGGAAAATTAATTATCGATATATTTTAGATCAAAATTCTTTAAGATGAAAAAATGTTTACTCTTTTTACTTTTCTCTTTTGTAATTGCTTTCGCAAATGCTCAATGTGATGATTTATTTATTTCAGAGTATGTAGAAGGATATGCAAACAACAAGGCATTGGAAATTTATAATCCTACAAATGCCGCAATTAATGTTGGTGATTACGCAATCGCTAGATTTTCAAATGGCAGTACTGCTGCAGGTGCAGATAAAGTTATTTCTTTGCCAGATGCTATGATTGAGCCTAATGATGTATTTGTTATAGTAGTAGATCTTACAGATACGGATGATTGGGATACTCAATTTGATAAACCAGCTTGGAATGGATACAACCTAATAGACACCATTTTCGATGCTGTAACAGGTGAAGTGGTGTTAGATGATGATGGCAATGTTTTAATAGGTCCACAATACCTTGATGGCTCTGCATTGTTTGGTGATGTATACAATGAAGAGTATGATCTTCAATGTAAGGCAGATACATATTTATGCCCAGATTATGGAACCAACAATGCTATGTACTTCAATGGTAATGATGCTGTTGCATTATTATTTGGTTCTGAAGTAGCAGCAGATGGTAGTAACTTGATTGATGTTATTGGAGTAATTGGTGAAGATCCAGAAGTAACCTTAATGCAAGATGCTTGGGTTGATGCTGATGGTGGATGGTTGACAAAAGACAAAACCTTAGTTAGGGACTATGATGTTGCAACAGGACGAAATGATTTTTCAGAAATCATCTCTTCGGTTGGAGGATCTTTTACAGGTGAAGGATGGATAAAGCATCGCAAAAATGATTTCAGTTTCTTAGGAATTCATAATTCTGTTTGTAATACAGAAGCAGTACCTGATCAGTTTAGTTGTTCTTTAGGGGTCGCTTTTATTGCGAACAAGATTACTTTTTTTGTGAATCAAAACAGTTTCAAGTTCAGCGCCGGGATCGAGTTGAACGCCAAATTCAAAGGCGTCGATCTGCCT
>CALHKJ010000051.1 GCA_938033975.1 uncultured Saprospiraceae bacterium
AAAGCTCTCTCCCTGCGGATTAAGATTTCACCTTCCGTCAATGCATTTAGTTATTCATCCTCTTCATTAATGCAAAGGCAATGCACTTTGCCGAGCTACGAACTGCTATAGTCACAGTTTTTATGAATCTGATATTTCTCCTGAAGAGAATTGACTCTATTATTACTTTTTCATCAGTGAAGGTGTATTTTTGTGGGGAATATTTCGGAGAAACGTCAAGTCAATCGCCTTGGCTCTATCCGTTACAGTCTTATACAGTGGATATTTTTATGGCCTCTTGCCTCTTGACGAAAAAATATCATGGGAAAGTCATTTGTTTGGAGCTTTGGTTGGAGTCCTGATTGCTTTTCTTTTCAAAGGACAGATTGAAGAAGATGAGGTGAGACCAAATCCATGGGCAAATGATGTGCACACAGAAGAATTTTTTTTACCAAGAGATACTTTCGACAAAACCAAAGCAGAACGTCTACAAGAGCAACAAGCAAATTGGGACTCTGATAGCAGTTTTTGAAGACCGCGCGCCTTTGGCTCTCCTTGTAGACAGTTTTATAGTAATAAATGGAAATTTCTTAAGAGCTAGTGATGTTTTTTCAGTAGTGACCAAGTCTCACAGCGAACGATAGTGAGCGGTCTAAAAGTGAGCGAAAGCGAACGGTGTTCAAGCAAGCGCCAGCGCGCGGTCTAAAAGTGAGCGAAAGCGAACGGTCTCAAGAGCTTTTCAAGCTCTTGACCGCATTTCTTACGTTACCAAATTTCAAAAGCAGTGCTTTCGCTGACTCATAATCTAAATCAGTTTGCTCAACAATTAACTTTGTTCCTCTATCTACCAACTTATCATTGCTCAATTGCATATCGACCATCTTGTTATCCTGTACATGACCTAGCTTAATCATCACAGATGTGGTCAACATGTTTAGGACCAACTTTTGGGCAGTACCAGATTTCATTCTTGTACTTCCGGTCACAAACTCAGGACCAACTACTACCTCAACTGGACAATCTGAAACTTGAGCAATCGGTGCTCCTCTATTACAGGTGATACAACCGGTTGCAATCCCTTCCTCTTGACACTTCTTTAATCCATAAATGACATAGGGTGTTGTACCTGAAGCAGCAATTCCAACGACTATATCCTTTGTATTTATATCATACTTTTGCAAATCAACCCAGGATAATTGATGATCATCCTCCGCAAACTCTACTGCTTTTCGAATAGCAGAATCACCTCCAGCAATCAA
The DNA here is from genome assembly GCA_938033975.1 of uncultured Saprospiraceae bacterium. Taxonomy (GTDB): domain Bacteria; phylum Bacteroidota; class Bacteroidia; order Chitinophagales; family Saprospiraceae; genus JAHDBF01. The sequence goes on from CALHKJ010000051.1 coordinate 1,239, forward strand.
GCCAATCACAAGATCATGTGACACACCAAAGGTTGGAGGACATTCTGATGCATCTACTACACCTAATCTTCCACTGGTGCCTGCTCCTATATAAAACAATCTCCCTCCTTGCGATAACTTGCTATAAACCGTATCAACCAGATTACCAATAGATTCAATTTCCTTCTCTACAGCATCGGCAACTGTTTTATCCTCTTTATTGATATTAGTGAGTAGCTCACTAGTACTCATCTTTTCTAAATGCCGATAATTTGAGCTGTTTTCGGTTGATTTTATAAAATTATCCTCCTTCATTAAGTTTGTTTGAAATTCAAGTTCTAAATTAATTGAATAGCATCTGCATATTTCTTTTTTTTGCAAAAATTCAACAAGATGATTCAAAGAAAACAGACCCTATTTTATTTATTAGCTGCAATCTGTGCTGGAGCTGTATTTTTTCTTCCTCTAGCTACCAGTGACAAAGCTGCGGGCTTATTTATGGAAGATAAAGTATTCAATGTATTTGATCACATTGGAATCACAATCGTAGCAGCCTTAGCTGTCCTGCTTCCTTTAATCGCAATATTTTTGTTTAAGAATCGATCGACACAGATGAAAGTTGGAAACTCCAGTTTGATTTTTCCTCTCTTAATTATGATTGCTGGTGTACTCATAGCTGCAGGTCTTGGAAAAGAGGAAAATGTGGCAGCCAATATCAGTCCCAAGATGGGCTTTTCCGTAGTGATGGCTTCATTATTCTTTACCATATGGGCAAACATAAGCGTTAAGAAAGATGACGAACTTGTTAAGTCAAGTGATCGCTTAAGATAAAATCAGAACAAAAAAAAAGGAGCTCAATTTCTTGAACTCCTTTTTGTACTAATCTTTTATTGATTACTTCGATTCTTTCTTTGCTGAGTAATTCACTTTCAACTGATTGGATTTTCTCAACTGTGTTTTCACATCTGATACAATCCCCATTGTTACATCTCCATCTACTCTCAATGATGATGTGATCAAAGGTTGTTGACTTTCCTGCACTTTTTCTTTGTGCGTCGCAATGAATAATGGAATATCCGTTAATTCAGCAAACTTGTCACCTAATTGAATTCTAGGTTTTGTTCCGTATATTTTCTGTTCTTTAAGAAGAGGCTTACCTACATAGATGTAATTTACCAAAGACTTCTTTTCCAACTTTGAAAGTTCAGTCGCTTGTGGCAAGTTAACAGCTACTTTTAGACTTGCATCTCTAAGTACTGTTACAACCATAAAGAAAAATAGCAACATGAAGATAATGTCCGGCAAAGAAGCCGTTGATACCTCTGGAGTTGCTGCTCCTCTTTTCTTTTTAAATTTTGACATAGTTCAAATTTTAATTTTCTTCACCAAATTCAGTAGGCTCCGCCTCAGATAAAATTAGTGGAACTTTTGCAATGATTACTCTCATGTCTTCTCTATCCAATTCGTCAAAATCCTTTCCGAATTCTCGTTGGGATTCTGTGTTTCTCAGTTCGGTATAAGCTGCCTTCAGTTCATTATATACTTTCAGATAGGTCTTATACTTGGTACCTCTATCATTTCTAAGTGAAATAATCGCTTTTTGGGGTGTTTCTGCCATATCCTCCCTTTTATCAGGATTCATGATAAAGTTCTTAGCATTTTCTCTAAGATCATCTACCTCAGCAGGCTCACCTCTTACAAGTAGTTCGTTGTTGGCGTTCACCAGAACAGAATATACATTTCGTTTATTCAACTTTTCTGTTTCAGGCTCATCATCAGACCAAGGCGGGAGACGTACAAGTACTCCACTGTCAACTTGTATGGTAGTAGTAACAAGGAAGAATATCAGCAATAAGAAGGCAATATCTGCCATCGAACCTGCATTCACCTCATTTTTCATCCGGTCTCTTGAACTCTTTCTAGCCATTATTTAAATAGATTTCTAATTTCAGAAAGGAACATTAATACCAATGCTCCGCCAAATAAAACTCCAACAGATTTAATACCTGCTGAAATCCATTTACTGGCTGTCTCGGAGACATTAAATTCAGATGGCTTATGTAACTCAGCTATTCTTCCTGTAGTTTCCATTTCTGAAGTAGAGTAAAAGATAAAAGCAATTGCTAGTATAACTATAAAACCACCTAAAATTTTAATCGATCCTTTTGGATTATTTATGATCTGCATAATTCCGAAAAGAAGAATTATACCTATGATGGAAATAACCAAAATTGGTGGTATAAATGCAACTAGATCAAAGAAATCAAATGTTTCTGTATTGCCCTCAGACTTCATAATTTTGTTGAAGTCTTCTCCAACAGAATAGCCCGCGTTTTTTATTCCGCTTATAGCGGTAAGCAAAGTCAGAAGTACCAATCCTACTCCAAGTAGGAAAGCCACCATTTGTCCTTTGCCCGTAAAAAATTTATATAAGGATAACATATTCTTGTTTTAATACTTATTTGAAAACACCATTTCTCGCCATTACATCTACAAGTCCTATAGATGCATCTTCCATTCTATTTACAATACCATCAATTTTTGAAACGATGTAGTTGTAAAAGATTTGAAGAATAATCGCGGTGATAAGTCCAAATACTGTTGTCAACAAGGCTACCTTGATACCTCCTGCAACAACTGAAGGTGAAAGGTCACCCGCTTGCTCAATTCTGTCAAAGGCAAAGATCATCCCGATTACTGTACCCATAAATCCAAGCATCGGTGCAATCGCAATAAATAATGAAATCCAAACCAAGCCTTTTTCCAAAAGTCCCATCTGAACAGATCCATAAGAAACAATTGCTTTTTCAGCAGCCTCTGGACCGCCAGCAGAATTTCTTAAGCCTTCATACAATACACTTGCTGTAGGACCTGGAGTAGATCTTGCAACTTCTTTTGCTCCTTCCATATCTCCTTCAGCTAATTTTCCTTCAATCTTACTGAGCAACTTGTCAGTATTTGTTGTAGCAATATTAAGTGTGATAATTCTTTCAATACAGAATTCCAATCCAAGGATTAAACAGACTAATACGAGGATCATAAATCTCCAATCCCCTTCAATAAATTTTTCTTTTAGCATTTGGAACCCAAATCCTCCAGATGCATCGGCATCAGCTTGTGCTAG
>CALHKJ010000052.1 GCA_938033975.1 uncultured Saprospiraceae bacterium
CTTCCTTCTGTCAAGACCTCATTTATCTCTCCATTATTTCTAATTTCAATAATATTGTCTGACAAAGTCTGAATCGTATCAAAGACATTGTTTTCAATTTTGGCAATATCCAGTCCATTATAGACAAAAACATCTCTTGCATCATTTTGGAATAGCCTTGATTGATAACCATCCATTCTCAAACCTGTTGCATTCACACCATCCGCTACATATAGAGAATCGTAAGTAACCATATAGTATTCACCCTCACGACTTTTCACAGCTGAGGTAGGATAAACATTGTAATCAATAATTGGATCAGGAATGATGTAAGAATGTAAGGTATCCACTTGGAAGTCATTGCCATCATAAGCAATATGTATGAATCCGGAGACACAAATATCATAATCAAACATAGAGTGTATATAGATATCAAAAGTCCCATCAGAAAATTCTACCAAATCAGATTCTCCCCAAAAAGTTCCTACGATTGTATCAATGGAATTGTCTTCCATATCGATCAAGGTCACATTGGTCATGGGCCAGGTATTTAGACGTTGAACCGAGACCATTTTATTATTTATGATTTTGGATTCCATATGCTCCACTATCCTAGCACGATGATCTAAGAACTCAAAATCTTTTGGAACCTGAGCCATGGCATTTTGAAAGAAGAAAATTGCGAGTAGTACTTTGATTAATGTGTAAGTGTTCTTCATAAGTACTATTGTTTGTTTGCTTAAATATAAAGTATAAGTTTTGCTTTTCAATTAGTCAAAACGACTTGGTTAATTATTTAGTTGGCAGATATATACTAAACCAAGAAAAAAGGGACGCCGAAATAAATTCAGCACCCCTCTTATTAATATTTATGGATTATTGGTATAACGAAAATTAACAGCGGCACGTCTTCCTTTTTTTGCCAATTCTGTTTTTATCCTTCATTTTTTGTAAATAATCTGGAGCAAAAGGCACTTTACAGGCTGTATCTCCGACATTAACAGAAACTTTACCAATTTTCTTTGCAGTTTTCATAGCATGTGCGGTCAATGAACTTACCGTACCTCCCACTGTTATTACAAAATTATTCATTGCATATCGCACCCTATTTGGTTGATCATGGATTGTTTTGCCCACATGATCGATCATTGCTTTCAATTTTTTGGTATCTAGATCTTTGTCTTCTTTAAGAGAAGTAATACATGCCCAGGTCGCCCAGCCAGAAGAAGCAATGTTTTCCTTCTTTGATTTGATCCATTCATCCGCCAAAGATTCTGCATGCTTTGTCTCTGCTGTGACCCATGGTACAGTAAACTCACTTGTATAATACCACTCAGAAGCTTTAACCCATTTCTTCAGGTCCTTCTTTGTCATTTTCGTTTCGTCAGCAATCAGTCCAGCCAAATACATGGCATCACCATTTCCTGTGTCATATAATCCAAGTGAAAGCTCATGATCCTTCTTCACCTTTTTCACAATGGTTTTTAAGTCTCCAACCTTTACACCAAAAATTGGACATGTTGCTCCATGCTTTGTATAAATTTTTCTAGTCTGCTCTGAGCCCATTGACTCTAGAGATTTCATTACTTCCTTTACAGTCATAGAATTTATGAATTATATATTTATTATTTCTTTTTTAAGTAAAACCCGAGCCAAAGTCCCGCCAGACCGAATTGTACAAATGTATCTATCAGGTCAGGAATGGTATTGGTCTCAAACCATATGCTGTTCATGTAAGGCCCTGTAAAATAGCCAATCAGTCCAACAAAGAGCGAACTTATAACAGCTGTCCCGATAGTAAGATCTGGAATTTTTGAAAGTATCCAACAAAGAAGAAAGATAGAAACGATGTCTATTATAAAACCTCTTGTCAAATTCATAGGCATACTCATGTCCCATTTTTCATGGTATTTAATTTGCATCCAAGGTTGACCCTTTAATCCTTCTTGAAGAGCTGCCTGCTCTTCCGCACTTGCTCCCTTCGGTACTGTCTTAATAAAGTATTCACCCTCAGTCAATTTGTTACGAAGCAACTCATAGATTTCATCTTGATTTGCGGTATAGCTATTTTGGCTGTAATGTAGATTCAATAAACCCCATGACATAAACTGCCAAATGAAGAGAATGAGACCGCCAACGAGTGAGGCAATAATTGGTTTTTTCATGGTTGTACGTTTTGTTTTTTGAGTAAGATATCAGGATGAATTTAAAGAATTTGTACCAATTTGGGATATATAAATTTTACTTTTGAAAGAAAAACTATTGAATACCCCACTTACGGATACCATCATTGCCCTTTCCACGCCTTCCGGCGAAGGTGCAATCGGTGTTATAAGGCTTTCAGGTCCAAAAGCTATTGAGCTCGTAGACCAGCAATTTTTTGGTGCTAATCTATTAAAGGCTGAAGCCAATACAGTTCACTATGGAAAATTGAAAAATACTGAGGGAATCATTCTTGATGAATGTTTGGCCACTATTTTCAAGGCACCTAGATCCTATACAAAAGAAGATGTGGTTGAATTGAGTTGCCACGGTTCCTCTTATATTATTCAGAAGGTTATAGAGTTGTTTCTCAGCTTAGGGGCACGAGCTGCCACACCCGGAGAGTTTACCTTAAGAGCTTTCCTTAATGGACAGTTGGATCTTGCGCAAGCAGAGGCAGTAGCCGATCTGATTGCTTCAAAATCTGAAAGCCAACATCAACTTGCCATTAATCAGATGAGAGGTGGAGTTTCAAAAATGATTTCGAGTCTTCGTTCTCAACTAATTGAGTTTGCCAGTTTGATAGAATTAGAAAATGACTTTGGAGAAGAGGATGTAGAATTTGCAGACAGGCAAGGACTGAAAGACTTGGTCAATAAAATCCTCAGTGTCATTCTTGAATTACAAAATTCATTTAAATATGGGAACGCAGTAAAGGAAGGAGTTGCTGTTGCAATCATCGGTGCCCCAAATGTAGGAAAGTCCACCCTACTAAATGCCTTGCTAAACGAAGACAGAGCCATCGTAAGTGACATTGCCGGAACC